>NZ_JBXAGC010000016.1:0-119673 GCF_058793725.1 Acidovorax sp. GW835-FHT14B10 | reverse complement strand
TCAGCGGCCGAGCACACCAAAATGGCGCCGTCCATCTGGGCTGCGCCGGTGATCATGTTCTTCACATAGTCGGCGTGACCGGGGCAGTCCACGTGGGCGTAGTGGCGAGCAGCCGTCTCGTATTCCACGTGGGCGGTGTTGATCGTGATGCCGCGGGCCTTTTCTTCAGGTGCTGCGTCGATCTGGTCGTAGGCCTTGGCTTCGCCGCCAAACTTGGCCGACAGCACCGTGGCGATGGCCGCCGTCAGCGTCGTCTTGCCATGGTCCACGTGACCGATCGTGCCCACGTTGACGTGGGGCTTGGTGCGTTCAAACTTACCTTTTGCCATTTTCAGTTCTCCAAAGAGCGATGCCTGTGTAGTGGTTTAACGTCTGCATCCGGTTGCTGATTCACCCTGCACAGGCAACGGGGTGGCACCGGATCGCAGATTGCAAAAAAGATTTGCTATTCAATCAACAGCTACAAGCGCGTACTGAGCAAGCGCTAGAGCCCGATTCAGTCAGAGGGGACAGAGCAGCAGAGCGGGTCCGTCCCCCAGGACTTATTTGGCGCGCGCAGCCATGATGGCTTCCGACACGTTGCGAGGTGCTTCGCTGTAGTGCTTGAATTCCATCGAGTACGTGGCGCGACCTTGCGTTGCGGAGCGCAGCGTGGTCGAGTAGCCGAACATTTCCGACAGAGGCACTTCGGCCTTGATGGCCTTGCCGCCGCCAGGAATGTCTTCCATGCCTTGCACCATGCCGCGACGGCTGGACAGATCGCCCATCACGTTGCCGGCGTAGTCTTCGGGCGTTTCCACTTCCACGGCCATCATGGGCTCCAGGATCACGGGGCTGGCCTTGCGGCAACCTTCCTTGAAACCGAAGATGGCTGCCATCTTGAACGCCAGTTCGTTCGAGTCCACATCGTGGTACGAACCGAAGTGCAGCGTGACCTTGACGTCCACCACGGGGTAGCCCGCCAGCACGCCCTGCGTGACGGCTTCGTTGATACCCTTTTCCACGGCCGGGATGAATTCGCGGGGAACCACGCCACCCTTGATCGCGTCGACGAACTCGATGCCCTTGCCGGCTTCGTTGGGTTCGATCTTGAGCACGACGTGACCGTACTGGCCCTTACCGCCAGACTGGCGCACGAACTTGCCTTCGGCATCTTCCACCGTCTTGCGGATGGTTTCGCGGTAGGCCACCTGGGGCTTGCCCACGTTGGCTTCCACGCCGAACTCGCGCTTCATGCGGTCCACGATGATTTCCAGGTGGAGCTCGCCCATGCCGGAGATGATGGTCTGGCCCGACTCTTCATCGGTACGCACGCGGAACGATGGATCTTCGGCGGCCAGGCGCTGCAGGGCAATGCCCATCTTTTCCTGGTCGGCCTTGGTCTTGGGTTCCACGGCCTGCGAGATCACGGGCTCGGGGAATACCATGCGCTCCAGAACGATCGGCGAATCGATGTCGCTCAGCGTTTCGCCGGTGGTCACATCCTTCAGGCCCACGCAGGCAGCGATGTCGCCAGCGCGGATTTCATCCACCTCGACGCGGTCGTTCGCCATCATCTGCACGATACGGCCGATGCGCTCTTTCTTGCCCTTGACCGAGTTGAAGACGGTGTCGCCCTTGGACAGCACACCCGAATAGACGCGCACGAACGTCAGCTGACCCACAAACGGGTCGGTCATCAGCTTGAAGGCCAACGCAGAGAACTTCTCGCTGTCATCGGCCTTGCGGGTGACAGGGTTTTCGTCGTCATCGGTGCCCGTGACGTCCGGGATGTCCGTCGGTGCTGGCAGGTAGTCGATCACGGCGTCCAGCATGCGCTGCACGCCCTTGTTCTTGAACGCGGTGCCACACAGCATGGGGTGGATTTCGGTTGCAATGGTGCGCTGGCGCAGACCCTGCTTGATTTCCTCTTCGCTCAAGTCACCTTCTTCCAGGTACTTGTTCATCAGCTCTTCGGTGGCTTCGGCCGCAGCTTCCACCATTTTTTCGCGCCATTCCTTGGCAGTTTCCAGCAGGTCAGCCGGAATCTCTTCGTAGCTGAACTTCATGCCCTGGGAGGCTTCATCCCAGATGATGGCCTTCATCTTGAGCAGGTCGACCACGCCACGGAAGTTTTCTTCGGCGCCGATTGGAATCACCACGGGCACGGGGTTGGCCTTCAGGCGCAGCTTCATCTGCTCGACGACCTTGAAGAAGTTGGCACCGGTACGGTCCATCTTGTTCACAAAGGCCAGGCGCGGCACCTTGTACTTGTTGGCCTGGCGCCAGACGGTTTCCGACTGGGGCTGCACGCCGCCCACGGCGCAGTACACCATGCAGGCGCCGTCGAGCACGCGCATGGAACGCTCGACTTCAATCGTGAAGTCCACGTGGCCGGGGGTGTCGATGATGTTGAAGCGGTGCTCGGGGTAGGACAGGTCCATGCCCTTCCAGAAGCAGGTCACGGCGGCGGAAGTGATCGTGATGCCGCGCTCTTGTTCCTGCTCCATCCAGTCCGTGGTGGCGGCGCCATCATGCACCTCACCCAGCTTGTGGGTCACGCCGGTGTAGAAAAGAATACGCTCGGTGGTCGTGGTCTTGCCAGCGTCAATGTGGGCCGAGATACCGATATTGCGGTAGCGCTCGATGGGAGTCTTGCGAGCCATGGTGGATCCTTGGATGGGTCGTGTTATTCGGGGGCGGGCCCAGCATTCTGACGCTGCAACCCGTCAATTTTGTGACCGCCTCAATCGCCACAAGGCTGCAGGCAAAAATGCCGGCAGCCTTGCGCTGTGCGACGAGGGCGGTTCGTCGGTTTAGAAGCGGAAGTGGCTGAATGCCTTGTTGGCTTCGGCCATGCGGTGCACTTCATCACGCTTCTTCATGGCGCCGCCACGGCCTTCGGTGGCTTCGAGCAGTTCGTTGGCCAGACGCTGGGCCATCGACTTCTCACCACGCTTGCGGGCCGCTTCCTTGATCCAGCGCATCGACAGGGCCAGACGACGCACAGGACGCACTTCCACAGGCACCTGGTAGTTGGCACCACCCACACGGCGGGACTTGACTTCGACCATGGGCTTGACGTTGTTGATGGCAACAACGAAAGCTTCCAGCGGGTCCTTGTCGGGGTGCTTCTTCTCGATCAGTTCCAGGGCACCGTAAATGATGCGCTCTGCAACTGCCTTCTTGCCGCCTTCCATGATCACGTTCATGAATTTGGACAGCTCTACATTGCCGAACTTGGGATCCGGCAGGATTTCACGTTTGGGGACTTCGCGACGACGTGGCATTTTTTCACCTCATTCTTGCTTCAGTTGGCATCTTTTCAGACACCGCGAGAGCCATTCAGGACTCCCACTTACTCGACCCACGCAAGACATTTGCGCTTGGGGTCACTACGCTGCATCACCGCGCCACGCGGGAAACAGCACCTTTTATCTTGGTCAACCGCAGGCTTATTTGGCCTTTGGCTTCTTCGCACCGTACTTGGAGCGCGACTGCTTGCGGTCTTTCACGCCCTGCAAGTCGAGCGAACCGCGCACGATGTGGTAACGCACACCGGGCAAGTCCTTGACACGACCGCCGCGAACCAGCACGACGCTGTGTTCCTGCAGGTTGTGGCCTTCACCGCCGATGTAGGAAATGACTTCGAAACCGTTGGTCAGGCGCACCTTGGCGACCTTCCGCAGAGCGGAGTTAGGCTTCTTTGGCGTCGTGGTGTACACACGGGTGCACACGCCACGGCGCTGTGGAGAGTTTTGCATCGCGGGGCTCTTGGAGTTGGTCGTTTCGACCTGACGCCCCTGACGCACGAGCTGGTTAATGGTTGGCATGAATACGTCCCTAAACGTGAAATGCTTCGTGAAAGCGAAAACGTGAATCCCTTCGGAAATTCCGAAAAGCCTTCTAATGTATCAGCTTGGCCCAAGATAGGCAACTGACCATCGATTTGGCGGTTCCCCGGCCAGGGCAGCCATGCAAGGGCCGCCCCGCCGCACCGGCTGAACTCCCCTTCCCGCGCTCAGCGCGAGAGAAGGGGGAAGGCGCGCAGCGCCTCCGGAGGTGGCTCCTTATTTAATCCACAACCGGATGGCATCCCAGGCACGGCCCAGAATGCCGGCCTGCTCGACGCCATCCAGCGCCACCAGCGGCACCTCGACCAGCGGTTGCTCACCCAGCACCACCTTGAGCGAGCCAATCGCCTGGCCCTTGGTGAAGGGGGCCACCAGGGGATCCTGGCGCACGATCTGCGTCGTGACCTTGCCGGCGCTGCCCGAGGGCACAGCCACGACGATGGCCTCGGAGCGACCGATCCGGATGGTGCTTTCCGTGCCTTTCCATACGGCGGGCGTGGCAACGGGCTGGCCGGCATCGAACAGCTTGACGGCATCAAAGGCGGTGTAGCCCCAGTTCAGCAGCTTCTGGCTCTCGTTGGCGCGGGCATTCTCGCTGGCGGCACCCAGTACGATGGACAGCAAGCGGCGCTGGCCCACATTGGGAAACTCGCGCTTGGAAGTGGCCACCAGGCAGTAACCGGCGGCTGCGGTGTGCCCGGTCTTGAGGCCGTCCACGGTGGGGTCTCGGAACAGCAGCGAATTGCGGTTGTTGCCATTGGAGGCGGGCGTGCCGGGGTAGCTGTACTGCTTGGTGGCGTAATAGTGCATGTACTCCGGGAAGTCCTTCATGAGCCGGGTGGCCAGGGTGGCCAGGTCGCGCGCCGTGGTGGTGTGGCCGGGCTCCGTCAGCCCCTCGGGGTTTTTGTAGGCCGTGCCCTTCATGCCCAGGGCCTGGGCCTGGTCGTTCATGAGCTTGACGAAATTTTCAGCGGTTCCGCCCACGCCCTCGGCCAGCGCCATGGTGGCGTCGTTGCCCGACTGCACGATCATGCCCTTGAGCAAATCGTCCACTGGCACCTGCATCTTGGGGTCGATGAACATGCGCGAACCGGGCATCTTCCAGGCACGCACGCTCACGGGCAGCTTTTGCTCCAGCGTGATCTTCTTGGCGCGCAGGGCGTCAAATACCAGGTAGCCCGTCATGAGCTTGGTGAGAGAGGCCTGCTCCACCGGCGCATCGATGTCTTTGGCCGCCAGCACCTGGTTGGCCGTCACGTCCACCAGCATGTAGGTGCGAGCGGCGATCTCGGGGGGCTGGGGCGCCTGGGCGTGGACGCCGAAGGCGGCAGGGGCAAGCACAGCAAGGACGGCCAGGGATCGCAACGCGGACAGGATTCGTTTCATGGGGCAACAAAGGGCTGGAAAGGCTCGAAAAAGGGTTGAAAAAAGACCAGGAGGGAGGACGGTGACCAGCCGGGGCCGGCTCGGACGCGCCTCTCAGGCGCCCGATTGAAGGTGGCGGGCCACCAGATTCTTCAAAAGCGTCAATTGTCCGTGAAAGAAATGGCCGCCACCGGGAACGACTGTGACAGGCAGTATCTGCGGCCGCGCCCAGTCGAGCACGGCCGACAGCGGCACGGTGTCATCGCGTTCGCCATGCAGCACCAGCGTACGCAGATGGGCCTCGGGCGGCACAGGCGCCACCGTGAAGCGGCTTGCGGCGGTGCCGACCAGCACCGCCTGCGCGACCTCGCGCTCGCTCCACAGGGCGGCCAGGGCATGGCTGGTGACGAAGGCGCCAAACGAGAAACCGGCCAGCGCAATGGGCCCCTCGGGCGCCACCTGCTGGACCACGGCCAGCAGATCCTGCAGCTCGCCGCGCCCTTCGTCATAGGCTCCGGCACTGGCGCCCACGCCCCGGAAATTGAAGCGCACCGTGGTCCAGCCGCATTGGGTGAACGCGCGCGCCAGGGTCTGTACCACCTTGTTGTCCATGGTGCCGCCAAACAGCGGATGGGGATGGGCAATGACGGCCACACCGCGCGAGACCGCGCCATCGTGCAGAGCCACATCGCGCGCCGCCTCGATGGCACCGGCAGCGCCGTTCAGCGCCAAGCGTTCGGTTTGTGCATTCACAGATTGCTACCTATTCAATAGCATCTAGCGTTTACCAAACAAGCGCCAGATGCCAAAAACACTCAAGGATTAGTTGAGCGGCGCTCAGCGCCCAAGTTCCGGCGGCGTGAGCAGGCGTTCGACGATCTGGCCGTTTTTCAGGTGCGACTCCACGATTTCGTCCACATCGCTGGCGTCCACATACGAATACCAGGTGCCCTCGGGGTACACCACGGCCACGGGGCCGGCGGCGCAGCGGTCCATGCAGCCCGCCTTGTTCACCCGCACCTTGCCGGGGCCCGCCAGGCCTGCCGCCTTGACCTGCGCCTTGCACCGGTCGAAGGCCTCCTGGGCGCCATGGTGGGCACAGCTGTTTTCGCCATTGGCCCGGTCGTTCAGGCAAAAGAAGATGTGGCGGGCGAAATAGCCGGTCGCTGCGGCGGGGGTGGAGGGGGTGTCGCTCATCGGAGCATTCTAGTTTTTCGACTCCCGGCGCGACACCCGAATGAGCACATAGGCCAGTGCGGCATAGGGCCACAGCCAGCCCAGCCACTGCCCCAGGCCAAAAAAGCGGATGAAACGCCCCTGCTCCCAAGTTTGCAGCGTATGGGCAAAATAGGCACTGGCGGGGGCCTGGTTGAGCAGCCCCAGATGCCAGGCCAGCGCCAGCAGCAACACCGCCGCGCTGGCGCGCCGCGGCAAGGCCAGCAGCAACACCGCCAGCCCCAGCGCCGCCCCCACCCCGACGCGCGTGGGCAGCTCCAGCCAGCTCCAGGCGTGCGATGGTCCCCAGCTCAGCGCCGCCGACAGGGCCGTGACCCCGATCCCCACCACTGCCACGGCGATGGCAAACAGGACGCGGCGCCCCACATGGCGGATGACGCAATAGCCCAGCAGACACGGGATCAGCAGCCCCAGCGTGACGCACAGCAGCTCGCCGCCGGGGGACAGGGACTCCAGCGGCGCATCGCGCACCGGCAGCCATTCAAGGAAGGGCGTGTCGGCCAGCAGGTCTTCGAGGCCCTGCTCCAGCCGCTCCAGCACCTGGCCCAGGCCAAAAGGCACGGCTGCCGGAAACAGCAGCGCCGCAGGCCACAGCGCCAGCAGCACCAGCGCACCGCGCGCATCGCGCACGAACCAGCGGGTGCGGAAATCGCTCCAGCGGTCGATGGCCCCCCAGCGCTCCAGCAGCGCCGCCGTGAACGCCCCCGCCAGCGTTCCGAGGGCGTTGAGCAACAGGTCCAGGTTGGAAGGCACGCGCCGGGGCAGGTAGATCTGCAGATACTCCATCAGCAGCGACAGCAGCGAACCCGCCAGCGTGGCCAGCAGCACCGCCCCACGCTCGCGGCCCGAACGCAGCAGCGCCAGCACCAGCAAAAAACCAAGGGGGGCATAACCCGCCATGTTGATGGCGACATCAAACCCCGTCCAGTACGGCGGCGGCAACGGTGCCGACAGGAACACCCAGGGATCGATCCCCTGATCGCGCCAGCCATCAAACGGGAACAGGCTGGCAAAGACAATCAGCGCTGCATGGATCAGCGCCAGCGGCCAGGCAGAGGTCTTGTGCACCGGCGCAGGCCCCGTGTGTCAGAACGGCTTGACCACCACCAGCACCACGGCCATCAGCAGCAGCAGCACGGGCACTTCATTGAACCAGCGGAACCAGACATGGCTCTTGCGGCTGGTTTCGGCGATGAGCTTGCGCAGCAGCACGGCGCAGGCGTGGTGGTAGCCGATCACCAGCACCACCACGACCAGCTTGGCGTGCATCCAGCCATTGCCCGGACCGCGTCCGATGCCATAGCCCAGCCAGAGCCACAGGCCCAGCGCCACGGCAGGCACGGCCAAGATGGTGGTGAAGCGCAGCAGCTTGCGCGCCATCAGCACCAGGCGCTCGCGCTCGGCCACCGAGCCGGGCGCCACCATCGCCAGATTGACGAAGATGCGCGGCAGATAGAACAGGCCAGCAAACCAGCTGGCCACGAAGACAATGTGAAGGGCTTTGATCCAGAGCATGGCTGCAGTTTAAGGGCCGGCGGGTTCGACGGCCGCCCCTGGTTCAGTACCGCACTCCAGCGCGCGGTCTGTGCACAAGCGCAGCCAGCCAGCAGGCGCCGGGAAACCGGCTTTGCCGGGCCCCTGGCGGCGTCCCCTCGGGGGGAAGGCGCCGAAGGCAACTCCGGGAGCTTCATAATCACTTTCATGCACCTCTCCAGCCCCACCCCCTTCCCGCAAAGCCGCCCACGCCGCCTGCGCCGTGACAGCTTCACCCGCAACCTGGTGCGCGAGCATGCCGTCACGCCCCACGACCTGATCTACCCCGTGTTCGTGCACGAGGGCCAGAACCAGCGCGAGACCGTGCCCTCCATGCCCGGCGTGGACCGTCTGAGCCTGGACCTGCTGCTGCCGGTGGCCGAAGACTGCGTGAAGCTCGGCATCCCCGTGCTGGCGCTGTTTCCGGCCATCGATCCAGCCCTCAAGGCGCCCGACGGCAAAGAAGCGCTGAACCCCGAGGGCCTGATCCCGCGCGTGGTCCGCGCCCTGAAGAAAGAGTTTCCCGACCTGGGCGTGATGACCGACGTGGCGCTGGACCCCTACACCAGCCACGGCCAGGACGGTGTGCTCGACGACACCGGCTACATCATCAATGACGAAACGGTGGAGATCCTCACCGGCCAGGCCCTCACCCATGCCGAAGCCGGCGTGGACATCGTGGCGCCCAGCGACATGATGGACGGGCGCATCGGCGCCATCCGCGAGGCCTTCGAGGTGCAGGGCCACATCCACACCCGCATCATGGCCTACAGCGCCAAATACGCCAGCGCCTTCTATGGCCCCTTCCGCGATGCCGTGGGCACGCGCGGTGCCCTGGGCAAGAGCAACAAGTTCGTCTACCAGATGGACCCGGGCAACAGCGACGAGGCGCTGCGCGAAGTGGCGCTGGACATCGCCGAGGGTGCCGACATGGTGATGGTCAAGCCTGGCATGCCCTACCTGGACATCGTGCGGCGGGTGAAGGACGAGTTCCACGTGCCCACCTTTGCCTACCAGGTCAGCGGCGAATACGCCATGATCAAGGCCGCCGCCGCCAATGGCTGGCTTGACCACGATGCCGTGATGATGGAGAGCCTGCTGGCCTTCAAGCGCGCGGGCGCCGACGGCGTGCTGACCTACTTCGCGCGCGATGCGGCCCGTTTGCTTCAGAAATAATAGCTGTTCGCACTTATTGGAAAAGCACCAGCGGCCATTTTCATACCAAGCGGTACGGCATGCGCATCTTCCACATCCACTCCGGCGGCGCGATCGAACTGTCCGCTCTGCCGAGCCAGCCGCCCAGCCAGGGCTTTTTCTGGGTGGCCTGCGCACGCACGACCTTTGGCGCGCAGCTCGGACAGATCCAGGCCGCGCTGCAGGCCAGCACCGGCCAGCAGCTGGTGGATCTGCATGTCTCGGACCTGCTGAATGCGCAACTGCCCTCGCGCTACGACTACACCTCGCAATACGATCTGATGGTGTTTCGCCGCCTGGCCACCTTGCACAGCGACGCGCCGGGCCCTGCGGCGCAAAGCGACGCCCCCACCAATGCAGCGCGCAAACGCAGTGGCCCGCCGGTGCTGCGCCGCATCGACACCAGCCCCGTGGGCTTTGCCCTGTTTGACCAGGTGCTGCTGTCGGTGCACCCCACCGACTGCGCCGTGCGCGACGCCTATGCCGCGCGCCTGATGGCCGCCGCCCCCAGCGACCCGCGCGAAGGCCGCGCCAGCCCAGCGCCCGGCGCGCGCCAGCCGTCCAGCCCGCCAGACCTGATGCTGCGCGTGGTCAACCTGATGGTGGACGGCTACCTGGATCTGCGCCGCGAACTCACGCGCCAGCTCGACCACTGGCAGACCGAGCTGCTCAAACCCCGGTCGCGCTATGTGAACTGGAACTCGCTGCTTGAAGCGC
Source organism: Acidovorax sp. GW835-FHT14B10 (assembly GCF_058793725.1). NCBI lineage: Bacteria > Pseudomonadati > Pseudomonadota > Betaproteobacteria > Burkholderiales > Comamonadaceae > Acidovorax > Acidovorax sp. GW835-FHT14B10. Next base: position 109,795 of record NZ_JBXAGC010000016.1, on the reverse strand, counting down.
GCCTGTCGTTGCACCAGCTGGACGACATCTGCGAGGACCAGCGCACCGCCGTGCAGAACTGGATCGACGCCCTGGAAACCTGGGCCGTGCCCGAAAGCAGCGCCGGCCAGCGCGACCTGGACCTGCTCAAGGTGCGCAGCCGCGACGTGCTCGAACACATCGAACGCGTGGTGCACCATGTGCGCCGACTGGAGCAGAGCACCGAAACCGCCGTGCAGATGCACTTTTCGGTGCAAAGCAACCGCACCAACGACATCATGCGCACGCTCACCGCGCTGACTGCGGTGTTCCTGCCGCTGAACCTGATCGCAGGCATCTTCGGCATGAACTTCGAATTCATTCCGCTGGTGCACAAGGCCGACGGCTTCTGGTGGGCCATGGGCTCGATGGTGTTCATTGCCGTGGCGCTGGTAGCGCTGTTCTGGCGCAAACGCTACCTGGCGCGCACCAGCGGGCAGTGAACGGCGCCACGCCCGCGCCCTCTGGAAGACGCCGGCCTACCCGATGTGCCTGGCAAAAAAAGCCAGGGTGCGGTCGCGTGCCACCAGGGCCGAGGCTTCGTCATACGAGCCGCGCTGATCGCAGTTGAAGCCATGGTCGGCTTCGTACACATGCACCTGCACTTCGGGATGCGCGCCTGCAAAGGCCTGCACGCTGTCCACCGAAATCCAGTGGTCGCGCTGGCCAAAATGCGCCAGCACCGGCACCAGGGGCTGGCGCGCCACTTCGTCGGGCGTGGTCATGCCGCCGCCGTAGTAGCACACCGCCGCGGTCAGGCCCTGGAGGCTGCAGGCCGCGCGCCAGGTCAGCAGGCCGCCCCAGCAAAAGCCCACGATGCCCACCTTGCCGCCACCGTGCTGGGCGGCGTAGTCGATGGCGGCTTGGATGTCAGGCATGACACCGTCGCCAGGCAGCGCATCCACCGCCGTCTTGTAGCCAAAGCCCACGCCCATGTCGGCTTCGCTGTAGCCCAGGTCCACCTGCGGCTGCACGCGCGCAAAGGTGGCGGGTGCCACCGCCAGATAGCCGCGCGCAGCCAGGCGGTCGGTCACTGCCCGGATGTGCGAATTGACCCCGAAGATCTCCTGCAACACCACGATGGCGCCGCGCGGTGCCCCGTCGGGCTGCGCCACCCAGGCGGGCACCACAAAACCATCCTGCGACGTCAGATTGACAAACTGGCCCATGCAATTGCTCCTTGAGAAGAAAAAGGGCTGTGGCACAAAGGCACCACCGCCGCCCACCAAAGCATTCCGGCCCCGTGCCGGGATGCTGTAATGCACTGCATTCTTGCAGGAGACCGGTTTTGGACCAAGTGCAAACCACCGCCTGCACCGACCGCACCACCACCGCTTTGTGCCTTTCAGGAAACCGCCGATGGATCTGAAACCCCTCATCACCTTGCTGGCCATCGTGAACCCACTGGCCATCGTGCCATTTTTCATCCACTACACGCAGGGGTTTTCGAGCGAACAGCGCCGGCGCACCATCCGCACGGCGGCCCTGGCGTCGTTTTGCGTGATTGCCGCCTGCGCCCTGCTGGGCCTGCAGATCCTGGAGTTCTTCAATATCTCGCTGCAGAGCTTTCAGGTGGGCGGCGGCATGCTGCTGCTGATCAGCGCCATGAACATGCTCAACGCCCAGCCGGCAGAGGCCAAGCCCCACACGCATGAACTGGAGGAAGGCGCCGAGAAGGCGGCGGCGGGCAGCAGCATTGCCGTGGTGCCCCTCACCATTCCCCTGCTCACCGGACCTGCCAGCATGTCCACCGTGGTGATCTATGCCGACCGTGCGCAGACCTTCTGGCAGCACGCGGCGCTGGTGGGCTACGGCGTGGTGATCGGGCTGGCCACGGCCCTGTGCTTTTCGCTGGCCGATCCGATTGCCCGCGTGCTGGGCAAGACCGGCATCAACGTGATGACGCGGCTGATGGGCCTGATCCTGGCGGCCCTGGCCGTGGAAGTGATGGCCGACGGCCTGGGCAAGCTGTTCCCCATTCTCGGGGCGCGGTAGCTCAACCAAGCACCGCCCAGGTGTGGCACGCGGTGCCCGCCGCAACGAAGCCATGCCATACCGCATGGGCGTAGCGGATGCGGGCGTCCAGCACAAAAAAGACCACGCCCAGGGTATAGGAGCAGCCCCCGGCCACCAGCCATTGCGCCCCGGCCGCCGACGCACGCTCCAGGATGGGCACTGCCGCCAGCAGCACCAGCCACCCCATGGCGAGATACCCGCCCGTGGACAACCAGGGCGATGACAGCCGGCCCATGGCCTTGAGCGCCGTGCCTGCAGCAGCTACCAGCCACACCAGGGCCAGAATGAAGCGACCCCCAGGTTCCCCCAGATGCCCCGCCGCAAAAGCCGTGTAGCTGCCCGCAATGAACAGGAACACCGCACCGTGGTCCAGCCTCAGGAAAACACGCTTGGCCCGGCCATCCGGCAAGGCGTGGTACACGGTGGACGCCAGGTACAGCCACACCATCGTTGCCACAAAAACGCAGATGCCGGCAAAGCCCTCGGCGCTCAGGCTGCGCCCCCACGACACCAGCCAGCCACCGGCGCCCAGGGCGGCGATCAACGCCACGGCGTGGCTGGCCGCATTGGCGGTTTCCTCGTCCCGGCTTTGCGCACGCCCGGCGCTGCCCGTGAGGAGAGACCGGCCCATCGCCGCGCACCTAGTGCGGCAGCGCGGTCTGCTGGCGATCGCGCCAGGCGTGGTAGCGCGCCCGCTGCAGGGCAAAAAGCTCCACCACGCCCCACGCCATGCCGCAGCCCACCAGGCCGCACAGCATCAGCCAGCGCAAGGCGTCAATCCTGTGCGGGCGATGGGGTGGTGAATTCTTCATAAGAGAAGCAGTCGTTGCCCGGCAAATCCAGCCAACGCCAGCGTTCGTCGAACAGGTCGTCGAAGAGTCTCTGCAATCCGAGCAGTTTCCACAGCATGCGAGGCCTTTGAAAGAGGTGGTTGGCTGTTGCAAGTTACCTGCGCTGTGTGACAGTTTGGCGTCCGTCGGCACATTTGCCACACCCACCCCCTGGATTCACACGGCAGGCCAAGCGAGCGGTATGCTGCGGCGTCTTCCCCCCTGCCACACCGCCCTCCACCACCGTGCCCGAAAACGTTCTGCCCGAACTGCTGGCCCTGGAAAAGATCATCGAGCAGGGCGGCCCCGACCTGCAGGTGCGCGTGGTGCGCGAGGTCAGCGTGGCATCGGGCCAGCGCTTTCCCATCTATTCGATCGGCATTGGCAACACCAGCCCGCACATCCCTGCCGTGGGATTTTTTGGGGGAGTGCATGGCCTGGAACGCATCGGCGCCGAGGTGGTGCTGGCCTATCTGCAGAACATCGCCATGCGGCTGCGCTGGGACACCACGCTGCACCAGCAGCTCGAACAGGTGCGCCTGGTGTTCATGCCCATCGTCAACCCCGGCGGCATGTGGGCGGCCACCCGCGCCAACCCGAACGGGGTGGATCTGATGCGCAATGCGCCGGTGCAGGCCCTGGACCGCGTGCCTTTTCTGATGGGTGGACAGCGGCTGAGCGCCGGCCTGCCCTGGTACCGGGGCCACCCGGGCGCACCCATGGAAGTCGAAAGCCAGGCCTTGTGCGAGGTGGTGGGCGCCGAGCTGCTGCCCCGCCCCTTCAGCCTTGCGCTGGACTGCCATTCGGGCTTCGGGGTGCGCGACCGCCTGTGGTTTCCGTTTGCCCACACCCGCAAGCCCATTGCGCACCTGAACGAACTGCATGCACTGAAGGACATCTTCCTGCAGGCCCACAGCAACCACCAGTACATCATCGAACCCCAGAGCGCGCAGTACCTGGCCCATGGTGACCTGTGGGACTACCTGTACCTGCAGTCCTGCGAGCAAGCGGGGCGCATCTTCCTGCCGCTGACGCTGGAGATGGGCTCGTGGATCTGGATCAAGAAGAACCCGCGCCAGCTGTTCTCCCGCCTGGGCATCTTCAATCCGCTGATCGACCACCGCCAGCAGCGGGTGCTGCGCCGGCATCTGGCGCTGCTCGATTTTCTGTCGCGTGCAGCCTGCAGCCACCAGCGGTGGGTGCCCGGCGCCGAACATTACGCGCAACGCCGCGTCAACGCGCTGGCCGAGTGGTATTGAACATGGACACCTGGGTTCTGCTGCGCGGCCTGACCCGCGAGACCGCCCACTGGGGCCGCTTTGCTGGTGATTTCCAGAGCGCATGGCCCGGGACCCGTGTCGTGTCGATTGACCTGCCGGGCAACGGCCTGTTCCATGCACGGCAAAGCCCGGCCACCGTGCAGGGCATGGTGGCGGCCTGCCGCGCCGAGCTGGCAAGGCAAGGGGTGCACCCGCCGTTGCATCTGTTTGCGATGTCGCTGGGCGCCATGGTGGCCACCGAATGGGCCCGCACGGCGCCGCAAGAAATCAGCGGCTGCGTGCTGGTGAACACCAGCTTTCGCCCGTTCAGCCCCTTTTTTCACCGGCTGCGCCCCCGCAACTATGCGGCGTTGCTGGGACTGGCGCTGCTTCCCCGCTCGGCCGCAGCCATCGAACGCACGGTGTGGCGGCTCACGAGCAACGCGCCCTATCCGCGCAGCGCCGTCATCGGTGACTGGGTGGCCGCCCGCACCCTGCGCCCGGTGTCGGCCGCCAACGCCCTGCGCCAGCTGGTGGCGGCGGCCCGCTACCGTGCGCCCGCCTTGGCGCCCACCCCCCGCATCCTGCTGCTGGCCAGCCAGAACGACCAGCTGGTGGACAGCCGCTGCTCGCAAGCCATTGCCCATGGCTGGCACTGCGCCCTGGCCCTGCATGCCGATGCGGGGCACGATCTGCCGCTGGATGCGCCCCAGTGGGTGATAGAACAGGTGCAGCAATGGCGGGCGGCCACGGCCCCATGACCCGGGCAGGTCGAACGGGAATCGAGACAAAAAGCACGGAGAGCGCCCCTCCATAAAGCGCCAGTAGCCATCAAAACAGCGCAAACCTCAGAAGTACCCGGCCGCACAGCCCAGGCACCCTGCCGCCGCCGTTCAGGCCACGGCTGCGGCCACAGCGGCAGGCGCGGTGCCCTCGTCCGAGCAGCTGGCGCCGCCGCAGCCATGGAGCAAACCATCTGGCAGCGCATCGGGCGCATGCACCACCCCCGTGGTCGCATCAAAGCCCACCCGGCGCAGATGCAGGGCGAGAGCGGCGTCCATGCTCTGCGCATGCTGGGGAAACCACAGCGCCAGCTCGGCCGCCATGGCACGCACCACATGCAGCTCGCCCTTGTCCACCGCACGCGCGGCACCGTCGCGCATGACCTGCAACACCACCTTGTGCTGCATGGCATGGCAGTTGCCCGCGGCAAAGCCGGTGGAAGCCATCCAGGCATCCTCCTGGCCAAAATGCTGCTCGGTGTGCTCCACCAGTGCCTGCCACCTGGCTACCAGGGTGGCGTTGTCGGCGGCTTCCACCGCCGCCAGCAGATCGACAAACTCGCGGTGGGTGTCATCCATGGGCGGCAGGTCCAGCGCCAGCGCCTCCGACCATTGCAGTGCAGCCATCTTTGCTTCCTTGCGTTCAAAAAAGGTGCCAGCTTAGGGGGGCAGGTTGACCGGAGTATTGACGCAAGTCATGTGCGCGGCGCATGGCCGCCCGCATGCAAAAACCCCGCGCAGGGCGGGGCTCGTGGGCATCGCCAGCAGGGGCATCCGCCAGGATGTTCCCTGCTGCCGTTCATTGGCCGTACATGCGCTTGGCCTCGTCCACGCATTTGGACTTCACATCGCCCTGCAGGGTGTCGCAGCGCTCTTTGGCGGCCTTGTAGTTGGCCTCGTTCTTCTCGGCGGCGGCGTCCTTGCGCGCCTCGGCCACGGCAGCACCCTTGGCGGCGGGTGTGTCGGCGGGCTGGGCCCGCGCTTCGCTCACCTTGGCGTTTTCCTTGGCGGTCACATGGGCGGCCTTGGCGTCCTTCATGCAGACGTCCTTGGCGTTGCCGCTGAGGTCGTCGCATTTTTCCTTGGCGACGGCGTAGTCGGCGTCGGCACGGGCCACGCGGGCCTTGTACTCCGCCTTGGCGCTGGGCTTGTACCTGGCATCCAGTTCGGCCATGGCAACGTCTTCGTGGCCCTTGGCTTCCTTGGCACAAATGTCCTTGGCATTGCCCGTCAGGGCATTGCACTTGTCTTTGCTGGCCTTGTATTCGGCCGAGATGGTGTCCTTCGCCGCCTTGTACTCCGGCTGGGTCATTGCGAAGGCGCTCGTGGCCAGCAGGCCGGCGGTGATGGTGGCAATCAGGGTGCGTGCGATTTTCATGGCTTGGTCCTCAGGGTAGTCTGCTGCGCAGTTGCCGCGGCACCTGTGCGCAGACAAAAGTGGTTCAACGGTTTTGGGGGCTGGTGCGCAAGAAGCGTCAGTCCCTGAAGCGGAATTCAGGATGGCGTCCCTGCCATTCCTTGAGCTGCTTTTCCGCCACATCGCGGGCGATGCCATGGCGTTCCTGCAGCTTGCCCAGCAACTGATCGCGACGGCCTGCGATCACATCGAAATCGTCATCGGTGAGCTTGCCCCACTGTTCGACCAGCTGGCCTTTGAACTGCTTCCAGTTGCCTTGAAGGGTGTCTTCGTTTATGGTGCGCTTCCTCGGAAATTTCGCCTCTGCCATCCACACGGAATGCGTGGAACATCTGCGTGATGCGATGGAGTCCACTGTAGAAACGATGCCCGTCGCACCGCGTAGGCCACGCCGCGAAACACGCGTCAGCGCAGGCCTACGGACATGGCAGACAAGGACGCGGGTTGCAGCTTTGCACGGACGGCGCCACACCCCACACAGCGCCGCCCTCTCCCCGGGGGCACACCCGGTTCAGGGGCCGATCAGCGCCCCAGCTGCTCCAGCCACTGCACCAGTTCCTGGGCCAGCTGGTCGGTGGCTTCTACCAGGGCCCGCGTTCCGCCGGCGGCATCCGCGCTGGTGGCCGGTCGCTGCACGATGAACACGCGCTGACCCAGCAGCGTTTCACCAGTCGCAGCGGGCTCTGCCAGCGTGGCACGCAGGCGCACCAGACCGGCGCTTTCGGTGGCGCTGGTGAAGACCTGGCTGAACTCCTCCAGCTCCACCCGCAACACGGTGGGCAGCTTCCCACCGGCGCGCGCCTGGGCCGCACCGCTCTCGGCCGTGAGCACGGCGCGGCGCTGGCCCAGCTGATCGCGCAGGCGCTGCTGCACCAGTTGCGCGGGTGGCTGGCTCCAGCGGGCCTGGCGGTAGGGGCGCAGCTGCCGGGCGTCGGCGTAGGCCAGGCGGTACAGCACGGCGGTGCTGCCTTCGACCAGGCCCGGTGCCTCCAGATCGGCCAGCGCCAGGGGCGGCAGGGGCGCGCGCCGGTCGGCGGGCACGGGTGCCATGGCGCCCGGGCCAAAGTCGTAGTGCACGGGGCGTGACGGCGGTGAAGGCAAGGCCGAGCATCCCGCCAGAAAAGCAGCAGCAAATACGGCTGCAGCGCTTTTTTTACAAGCGCCAGCAGCTATGGTTTTGGTAGTTTTCATGGCGAATTGCATCAGGGTTGGACCACGGGCGCCTCGAAACCGGGCTCGCCCGGGCCGGCGCCGGCTCGGCCGGGGCCGTAAATGAAAACCTGCGGGTTTTCGTTGACTCCCCCGGCCGTGCGCCCCAACTGGCGCGCCGCACGCGAGGTGTCGTCTGCAGCGCGGTTGATGCGCGGCAGGGTGCTGTTGCCAAACTGGTCGGCCACCCGCGCCAGGGCCCGGGTGCCCTGGGTGAGCTGGTCCAGGGCGCCCCCCTCGGCGCTCAGGCGCTTGGTGGTCTGACCGATGTCGGCGGCCAGCGTGGACACCTGGGTGCCGGCCTGCTGCAAGGCCTGCAGGGTCTGGCGTGCGTCGCCCGCCAGCGGCGGCAAGGCCGCCAGGGTGGGGTCCAGGCGTTCTTTCACGGTGGTGTCCAGCCGCTGGCTCAGGGCCGCCACGCTGCTGGCCGCCTGCCCCATGCTGTCGAGCACCGTGCTGAAACGTTTCTGGTTGTCGTCCCCCAGCAGCTGGTTGATGCGGTGCGTGGCTTCCTCCACCTGCCCCAGGATGGCGGGGCCCTGATCGGCCAGGCGCGACAGGGGCGAGCTGCGCAGCGGCAACCGGGGCAGGCCGCTCGGGCCGGGGGGCTCGACCGGCTGCGCCACCCCTTCATCATCGAGCTGCACATGGGCCAGGCCGGTGACCCCCTGGTAGCCCAGCACGGCGAAGGTACTGGGGGTGATGGGCGCCTGGTCGTTGACCGCGATGCGGATCAGCACATTGCCCGGCACCTGCGGATCGAAGCCGATGCGCGTGACCTTGCCGACCGCCACGCCCTTGTAGCGCACGGCGGCCTGGGGCTGCAGGCCGGTGACGCCGTCCTTGCTGGTCAGCTCGAATTGCTGGTAACTGGTGTTGTCGCGGGTGAGCCAGATGGCCAGGCCCGCCAGCATGGCGGCCACCACCAGCACGAAAACTCCGGCGGCGAGGGCGTGGGATTTGTTTTCCATCAGGATTCCTTGGCAGTGACTGCGGTGTGCACAGGCGCCATGGCGCGCTGGCCGCGTTCACCCAGAAAAAAGTGCTCGATGAACGGATGAGGATAGCGCGCCACCTCGGCGGGCGCACCGGTGACGATCACTTTCTTGTCGGCCAGCACGGCCACACGGGTGCTCAGGGCAAACAGCGTATCGAGGTCGTGCGTGACCATCACCACGGTCAGGCACAGCGCCGCGTGCAGCTCGCGCAGCAGGTCCACGAAATCGTCCGAGGCGCTGGGGTCCAGCCCCGCCGTCGGCTCATCGAGCAGCAGCAGCGGGGGGTCCATGATGAGCGCCCGCGCCAGCGCCACGCGCTTGACCATGCCGCCCGACAGATCGGCCGGCATGCGGCTGGCGTGCTCGGGCTTCAGGCCCACCATCTGCAGCTTGACCAGCGCCGCGTCACGCACCACATCCGGCGGCAAGGTGCCCTGTTCGCGCAGCGCAAAGGCCACGTTGTCGAGCACGTTGAATGCCGAAAACAGCGCGCCGTGCTGGAACAGCATGCCCACCCGGCTGGCCGCACCCTCGCGGCCCATTTCCGAGGCCGGCTGGCCCAGCACCGTGACACGCCCGCGCGTGGGCCGGGCCAGGCCCAGCATCTGGCGCAGCAGCACGGTCTTGCCGGTGCCCGAGCCCCCCACCAGGGCCAGGATCTCGCCACGCTGCACCGACAGCTGCAGATCCTGGTGCACGGTGAAGGCCGCGTCACCCTTGCCGAAGACGGTACACAGCCCGGAAATGTCCACCACCGGTTCGGCTGGATGGGGCTGGGGGGATGGCGCCGTCATGGGTCAGATACCGATGTTCTTGAACGCCACCGCAAACAGCGCGTCCACGATGATGACCATGGTGATGGAGGTAACCACCGAGGCCGTGGTGCCCTCGCCCAGGCTCTGCGTGTTGGGCTTGACGCGCAGACCCCAGTGGCAACCGATCAGGGCAATCAGGGCGCCAAACACCACCGACTTGGCCATCGCCAGCCCGAGGTTGCCAATCTTCACCGCCGCCGGCAGCGCCTGGGCAAAGTAGGCCGGCGAAATGCCCATGGCGACATCGGCCGCCAGCATGCCGCCGGCCAGCGCCGCCAGCGTGGTCCAGACGCTGATCAGCGGCATGGCCAGCGCCAGCGCCAGCGTGCGCGGCAACACCAGGCGAAAGCCGTGGGGAATGCCCATCACGCGCATGGCATCGAGTTCTTCGGTCACGCGCATCACACCGATCTGCGCCGTGATGGCAGAACCCGACCGGCCCGCCACCAAAATGGCCGCCAGCATGGGACCGAGCTCGCGGATCAGCGAAATGCCCAGAATATTGACGATGAACGACTCGGCCCCGAACTGGCGCAGCTGCAGGCTCATCAGGTAGGCCAGCACCACGCCAATCAGAAAACCCACCAGCGCCGTGATGGGCAGCGCCGTGGCGCCCATGCGGTACACATGGCCCGACATGTCGCGCCAAGGCCCACGGTGCGGGGCCCGCGCCAGCCGCACCAGGTCGAGCGACAGCTGGCCCACCAGTTGCACCAGGTGCCTGGCGTGGTCCACGCCGTGCAGCACCAGCACACCGAGGTGATCGACCTGCTCGGACAGGCGCCAGGGCTCTGGCGGCGGCGGCGCCACCGTCAGGCCCGCCACGCGTTCGAGCATGGCGCGCTGGAGGTCGCTCAGCAGCACGCGCTCGGGCCACTGCTGGCCCCAGTGGTTCCAGAGCAATTGCGCGCCCACATGGTCCAGCCACTGCAGGCTGAGCAGATCCCAGCCGCCCGCGGGCGCGGCATGCTCGCGCAACTGCGCCGCCAGCGCCCGCCAGCTGGCGCGCTGGCCCAGCTCGGCCGCACCCCAGCGCCCCAGCAGCTGCGCCTGGGGTCCCTGGGGCGATTCGACACGGACGATATGGGGCGAAAGGTCGCTCATGGAGGGGGCGGCATGGGCCGCCATGGTTGAATAAATTCGGGGCGCGGCGCCGGCGGAGCGCGCCAGGACCGGACTGCACACACAAGCACAGCCGTCGGCCCCGTGCATGCAATTATTATCAAATTGACTTCCGGCGCAATATCAACAAGCACCATTAGCTACAAATAGCGTAGCAATCCGCATTTCCCCCCTCGACAGCGGGCCGCCCCACCGCACAATGGCACCCAGCCTCTCAGCCCCTTTTTTCTTCCGCGCGACGCTGCAGCCAGCTTTCATTCCATGAGCGACACCACGTTTGACTACATCATCATCGGCGGCGGAACGGCCGGCGCCCTGCTCTGCAACCGCCTGAGCGCGGACGGCCGCAACCGCGTGCTGCTCATCGAGGCCGGTCGCAAGGACGACTACCACTGGATCCACATCCCCGTGGGCTACCTGTACTGCATCGGCAACCCGCGCACCGACTGGCTCTACCATACCGAGCCCGACGCCGGCCTGAACGGCCGCACCCTGCGCTACCCGCGCGGCAAGACGCTGGGCGGCTGCAGCAGCATCAACGGCATGATCTACATGCGCGGCCAGGCCCGTGACTACGACCACTGGGCCGAACTGACGGGCGACGCGAGCTGGCGCTGGGACAACGCACTGCCCTACTTTCGCCGCCACGAGGACCATTGGCGCCTGGACCAGCCGGATGGTGTGAACGAAAATTTCAAACGCCTGCATGGCAACAAGGCCACGGGCAGCCAGGGCGAGTGGCGCGTGGAAAAGCAGCGCCTGCGCTGGGACGTGCTCGATGCCTTCGCCCAGGCGGCGCAGCAGGCAGGCATTCCGGCCACCGATGATTTCAATGGCGGCACCAACGAAGGCGTGGGCTATTTCGAGGTCAACCAGAAGAATGGCTGGCGCTGGAACACCGCCAAGGCCTTTTTGCGCCCCACCTGCTATGGCCGCCCCAACTTCGAGATGTGGACCGCCGCGCAGGCCTCCAAGCTCCTCATCGAGACGCAGCCCGACGGCAGCCAGCGCTGCACCGGCGTGCAGGTGTGGGACGGCCACGAAATGGTCACGGCCCGCGCCACGCAGGAGGTCATCCTGAGCGCCGGCGCGGTGAATTCCCCCCAGCTGCTGCAGCTGTCGGGCATCGGTCCGGCCGCACTGCTGCGCCAGCATGGCATCGAAGTGGTGCACGACCTGCCCGGCGTGGGCGCCAACCTGCAGGACCATCTGCAGATCCGTGCGGTGTTCAAGGTGCAGGGTGTGCAAACGCTCAACACCATGGCCACCTCGCTGCTGGGCAAAGCCAAGATCGGGCTCGAATATGCACTCAAGCGCAGCGGCCCCATGAGCATGGCACCCTCGCAGCTGGGTGCCTTCACGCGCAGCAGTGCCGACCAGCCCTGGCCCAACATCGAGTACCACGTGCAGCCGCTGTCGCTCGACGCGTTTGGCGAACCGCTGCACAGCTTTCCGGCCTTCACGGCCAGCGTGTGCAACCTCAACCCCACCAGCCGGGGGACGGTGAACATCAAGAGCGCCGACTTCAAGGCCGCCCCGGCCATCGCGCCCAACTACCTGAGCACCGCCGAAGACCGCCAGGTGGCCGCCGACAGCCTGCGCGTCACGCGCCGCATCGTGGCCCAGCCCGCGCTGGCTCCCTACAAGCCGGAAGAGTGGAAACCGGGCGTGCAGTTTGAAAGCGACGAAGACCTGGCCCGTCTGGCCGGAGACATCGCCACCACCATCTTCCACCCCGTGGGCACCACCAAGATGGGGCGCAACGATGACCCGATGGCCGTGCTGGATTCCCAACTGCGCGTGCGCGGCATTGCGGGCCTGCGGGTGGTGGATGCGGGCGCCATGCCCACCATCACCAGCGGCAACACCAACTCGCCCACGCTGATGCTGGCCGAGAAGGCAGCCGAGTGGATCCTGCAGGCGCGCAAGACGGCGTAATCGACCGCCAGCCACCAGTGCATGGACGCCCACATAGACGCGCTCCCTCGGACATTGTTACCAACACGTTCACAAGCCATGCCAGCCGGCGCAGCCCGATTCCGGCCACAACAACGCCGGACGCGCTGCAACGGGGGTGGGAAATCCCCAATGCACCACCGATAGCCAGCCGTTAAAGTCACGCCACTCGAAAGCGCGCTTCGGTGTGCCAAGCGAGGGGCCCGAGGAGACATTTCTACCAATAATCCAATTCCAAGCACCCAACGAGGTGCATGCTTTTTTCAGGCGCTGGTGATCCCAGCGCCTTTTTCTTGCCCGTTTTTCGCGCAAGCCCCCCCGACGATTGCGCCGACTCTTACCAAATTGATAGCAAACAAGGTGCGAAAATCCTGCGATGGAATGGATTTTTATCACCCTGGCCTCGTTGCTCGCAGGCTTTGTGGATGCGATTGTGGGCGGTGGAGGACTGGTGATGGTGCCGGCGCTGTTTGCGGCCTTTCCCAGCGCGCCACCGGCCACGCTGCTGGGCACCAACAAGGCGGCATCGGTATGGGGAACCGCCATGGCCACCTGGCAGTACAGCCGGCGTGTGCAGATCCGCTGGTCGGCCATGCTGCCCGCTGCAGCCGTCGGATTCATGGCGGCGCTCGCCGGCGCCTGGGCGGTCACGGTGATGTCCGCAGACTTCCTGCGCAAGTTGCTGCCACTCGTGCTGCTGGGCGTGCTGGCCTACACACTGGCCAAGAAGGAGCTGGGCCAGCACCACCTGCCCCGCCATGAGGGGCGGGCCGAAGCACTGGTGGCCTGCCTGATCGGCGGGCTCATCGGTTTCTACGACGGATTCTTCGGCCCCGGCACCGGCAGCTTTTTCGTCTTCCTGTTCGTGCGCCTGCTGGGCTACGATTTCCTCAACGCCTCGGCGTCGGCCAAGCTGCTCAATTGCGCCACCAACATTGCGGCCATTGCACTGTTTGCCGCCAAGGGCCATGTGTGGTGGCACTTTGCCGTGACGCTGGCCATTGCCAACGTCGTGGGCAGCCTGCTGGGAACGCACCTGGCGCTCAAGCACGGCACCGGCTTTGTGCGCGGCATTTTCATCGTGGTGGTGGGCACGCTGATCCTCAAGACCGGCTACGACGCCTTCCTGCGCTGAACCGATCCACCGCCAGCCCCACACGCCACCCAGCACGCGATCCAGGGGCTGGCGGAAACAGGCTGTGCCGCATGGACTGCCCTCTATAATCGATTGCGTCAGTTTTATGACGCCCATTACCTTTGGGCGCTATCATTTTCCAGGCTCCGGTTGCGCGACCCGCAAGCCGGATTTTTTGTATCTGTACCACCCCGACAGGATTCTCCATGAAGCTTTTCAAGTTCATCGCCTCCACCCTGGCACTGTGCGCTGTCTTTTCCGTACAGGCCCGCTCCCTCGATGAGATCAAGAAGGGTGGCAAGATCATGGTGGCCACCGAAGGGCAGTTTGCGCCCTTCAATTACTTCAAGGGCACCACGCTGACGGGCTTTGAGGTGGAGGTGGCAGAACTCGCAGCCAAGAAGATGGGCCTGAAGATCGAATGGAAAACCATCGGTTTTGACGCCCTGCTGACCGGCCTGAAGCAGGACCGCTGGGATCTGGTGATCGCATCGCATGGCGTGACCGAAGAGCGCGCCAAGGCCGTCACCTTCACCGCGCCACACTACTGCTCTGGCGGCATGGTGATCGCCATGGACCCCGCGATCCGCAGCGCCAAGGATCTGGGGGGCAAGATCGTCGCCGTGCAGACCGGCACCAGTTACCTGGAAAATGTCCAGAAGGTCACGACCATCAAGGAAATGAAGAACTTCCCCACCGATGTGGATGCGCGCAGCGCACTCACCTCGCGCCGGGTGGACGCCTGGGTGACCGACCGTTTCGTGGCCAAGGAAGTCGTGGCCAAGAACCCCAAGGCAGGCCTGCAACTGGGTGAAATGGTATTCATCGAGCGCATCGCCTCGGCGGTTGCCAAGGGCAACCAGCCCCTGGCGGATGCCTGGTCGAAGGCACTGGCCGAAACCATGGCCGATGGCAGCTACGCCGCCCTGTCGAAAAAGTACTTCAACGAAGACGTACGCTGCAACTGAAAACGGGGGCTTCGGTCCTCTCTGATCCATGCTCATAGCCCTTTGGCCGCGCCACTGGAGCCGCCCGCAGCGTAGCAACGCCACGCTGGTTGCGGCGCTGGTCCTCATGGTGTTCATGCTGGCCCTGCTGGGCCAGATCCTTTCCTTTTTCCCCGAACCCATCGGCTCCAACGCCCAGGCGTTTTCCGATGGTGCGCGCACCACGCTGTGGCTGACGCTGGTCAGCGGCACCGTGGGCCTGGTGCTGGGCACGGCCGCGGCACTGGCACGCACGGCCCGCTGGATCGGTTTGCGCTGGCTGGCGGGTTTTTACATCTGGGCCATTCGCGGAACGCCGCTGCTGGTGCAGATCCTGTTTGTCTACTTCGCGCTGCCGGTGCTGGTGCCGGGGTTGAACCTGCCCGACTTTGCCGCCGCCGTGGTGGCGCTGGGGCTGAACGTGGGCGCCTACAACGCCGAAGCGATCCGCGCGGGTCTGCTGGCCGTGCCCCGGGGCCAGACGGAAGCCGCACGCGCACTGGGCCTCGGGCGTGGCCATGTATTTTTCGATGTGGTGTTTCCGCAGGCCTTCAAAATCTCGCTGCCGCCCCTGGTGAGCAACTTCGTGGCGCTGCTCAAGGACTCCTCGCTGGCGTACGCGATCGGCGTGGTGGAACTGACCAATGTCGGCAACCGCATCCAGTCGGCAACGTTCCAGCCCATTGCCACCTTGACCACCGTGGCCCTGACCTACCTGCTGCTGACCACGCTGGTGACCCAGCTCTCCAACGCCATCGAACACCGCTTCGATGTGGAAGGGCGCATCCAATGAACGCCCCGACGCCCTACATCGTGGCGGAAAACGTCTGCAAGTCTTTTGGCACGAACCAGGTGCTCAAGGACGTATCCACGCATTTCAACACCGGCGAAGTGACCGTCATCATTGGTGCCTCCGGTTCGGGCAAGAGCACCTTGCTGCGCGCCATCAACCGGCTGGAGCCCCACGACAGCGGCACCATCCGCATCGGTGGCGTGTCCGTCACGGACGATCCCCGCACCCTGCAGCAGCAGCGTTGCGAAGTGGGCATGGTGTTTCAGCAGTTCAACCTGTTTGGCCACATGAACGCGCTCGACAACGTGGCATTGGCCCCACGGCGCCTGCGCCATCTTGCAAGGGCCCAGGCCAACGCGCAGGCGATGACCCTGCTGCGCCGCGTTGGCATGCAGGACCATGCCCAAAAGTACCCGTGGCAGCTGTCCGGCGGACAGCAGCAGCGCGTGGCCATCGCCCGCGCATTGGCCATGGCGCCGAAGGTCATGCTCTTTGACGAGCCCACTTCGGCGCTCGACCCCGAAATGGTGCAGGAAGTGCTCGACGTCATGCGCGAACTGGCGCGCGGCGGCATGACCATGATCGTGGTGACCCACGAGATGGGCTTCGCGCGCGAGGTGGCGGACCGTGTGCTGTTCTTCGACAAGGGACGCATTGCGCACGATGCGCCCCCCGCGGAGTTCTTCAACAATCCCGGCAATGACCGTATCCGCGCCTTCATCGGCCGGATGGGTACCTGAATCGCCGGCGCCCCGTCGCGGCCGACCGCAAGGCACCCGGGTCCCGTCCCGTGGCTGCCGCGCGAACCTCGGACCGGCCTTCCCCTTGAACCCCCAGTGCCGCGGTGCGGCAAGCACACGCGCTGAGCACCCGTTTCTTTTGTATGCGCTCTGAACGTTTTGGCCTGCTGGCCCTGCTGGTGGTCACCACCGTGTGGGGAACCACGTTCCCCGCGATGAAGCTGCTGTCGGAGCACCTCGATGCCCTGCAGATCATCTGGTTGCGTTTTGCCCTGGCGCTGCTGGTGCTGGCACCGCTGTGGGTGGGCATGCGGCCCAAGGAACGCCTGTGGGGTTGCGCGCTGGGGCTGTTGCTGTTCCTGGCCTTCTGGCTGCAGATCGAAGGCCTGGCGCGCACCACCAGCAATCGCAACGCCTTCGTCACCGGGCTCAACGTGCTGGTGGTGCCCTTGATCGCCATGGTGGCTCTGGGCCGTCGCCATGGCTGGTGCCTTTGGGCCGCGTGCGCCATGGCGTTCGCAGGCATGGTCTTGATGTTCCATGAGGACGATCCCTGGAATCCGGGCGACTCGCTCACGCTGGCCAGCACGGTGTTCTACGCGGTCTATATCCTGGTGCTGGAAGAGTGCTCGCGCCGCACCGTGGCGCACCCGTTGCGTGCCACACGCATGGCCGCGGCACAGGCGACCGTGATGTGCGCCTGCGCCACCGCGCTGCTGCTGGCCCGCGATGGCAGCATGGACTGGCTGCCATCGCTGGGCAAGCTGCAGACATCGAGCTGGCTGGCGCTCGTGTACCTGGGCTTTGTGGCCAGCGTGGTGGTGGTGACGCTGCAGGCCTGGGGCCAGCAGCGCGTGGATGCCATGCGCAGTGCCATCGTGTTCGGACTGGAGCCGGTTTTCGCCGCTCTGACCGCCTGGGTGCTGCTGGGCGAACGGCTGGGCTGGTCCGGACTGGGCGGCGCGACGCTGATTGTGGCGGCTCTGGTTTTCAGCCAGATGGGGCCACCCCAGCGGATCACGGCACCCTCGGTCGCGTAAAGCCGGTGCACCACGTTTTATTGGAAAAATCAGGCCCAGCGCTTCTGCAGAAATCGCCAACAGCCATGATGTTTGACAAGCCTAAGGCGCTGACAGCGGAATATCGGCCACAGCACGCGGCTTGCCGATAGGTGCCGAGGCCTGTCCCTTCTGCACGGCGGCGATGTCTGCCTCGCTCGGGTACTCCCCCAGCAGCCAGTAGTCGAACACCCGGCGGGCAATGGGCGCAGCGTGCGCGGCGCCAAATCCGGCGTTTTCAACGATCAGGGCCAGCGCAATCCTCGGATCTTTGGCGGGCGCGAACGCCGTGAACAGGGAATGGTCACGCTGGTGCTCCTCCAGCGCCCTGGCGTTGTAGCGCACGTTCTGCCCCAGGCTGACCGCCTGGGCCGTTCCGGTTTTGCCGCCCGAGGTGTAGGGAGCCCCCGCAAACACGCGCGTTCCGGTCCCTCCCGTGTTCACGGCCACCATCGCGTTGCGCACGATGTCCACGTTCCTGGGTTGGTAGCCCAGGTTTTCGCCCGGTGGCTGCACGATCTCCGTCACCGCCCCCGTGACTGCATTCTTCACGGCCTTGGCCATGTGCGGGCGGTAGCGGGTTCCGCCGTTGACCACGGTGGCTTGCGCCTGCGCCAGCTGCAGCATGGTGAAGTTGTTGTAGCCCTGGCCGATGCCCAGCGAGACGGTTTCGCCCGGGAACCAGCGCTTCATCTCGGGGCGTTTGTAGGCGTTGCGTTTCCACTCGGTACTGGGCAGGGTGCCGCGCACTTCGCCGTTGAGGTCAATGCCGGTGGACTGGCCGAAGCTCAAGGGTTTCATGAAATCGTGGATGGTGTCCACGCCCATCTCCACGGCCAGCGAGTAGAAGTAGGTGTTGCTGGAGAACTGGATGGCGCGGTGCATGTCCAGCGCGCCCAGACCCCCTTCGTGGCTGCGGAAGGTGCGGCCACCGAACGTGTAGAAGCCCGGGTCGTTCACGATCATGCTGGCCGAGCGCTTGTTCAGCTCCAGCGCCGCCAGTGCCATGAAGGGTTTGTAGGTCGAACCCGGCGGGTACAGCCCCCGCAGGGCGCGGTTGAGCAGCGGCTTGTCGATGGACTCATTGAGCGCGGTCCAGTTTTCGACATCGATGCCCTCCACGAACAGGTTGGGATCGAACGTGGGCATGCTCACCAGCGCCAGGATCTCGCCGTTGCGCGGGTCGATGGCCACCAGCGCGCCGCGGCGGGACCCATACAACTCTTCCACCAGTTTTTGCAGCTTGACGTCGATCGACAGCATCACGCTGTCGCCGGGCGTGGCCGCACGGCTCGACAGCTTGCGCACGGCACGGCCGCCCGCGGAAGTCTCCATCTGTTCCACGCCCGTGGCCCCATGCAATGCCGCTTCGTAACTCTGCTCGATGCCCAGCTTGCCGATGTACTCGGTGCCACGGTAGTTGGCCTCTTCATCGGAGTCCTGTATCCGGGCTTTCTCCGCCTGGTTGATGCGCCCGATGTAGCCAATCGCATGGCTTGCCACCTCGCCCAGGGGGTAGTTGCGAAAGAGCCGCGCCTTGATGTCCACCCCGGGAAACCGGTAGCGTTGCGCCGCAAAGCGTGCGACTTCCTCGTCCGTCAGGCGGGTGCGGATGGGCAGCGATTCAAAATTGCGCGACTCCTCCATCAAACGCTTGAAGCGGCGGCGATCCCGGGCTTGAATCTCCACCACCTTCGACAATCCATCAATGGTGTCGTCCAGCGACCCCACTCGGGAGGGCGTTATTTCGAGGGTATAGGCCGCATAGTTGGTTGCCAGCACCACACCATTGCGATCCAGGATCAGGCCCCGGTTGGGAACAATCGGAACGATTGCGGTGCGGTTGCTCTCTGCCTGCGCCGCAAGGTCTTCGTGTCGCACCACCTGCAGAAAGAGCAGACGGGCCACGATCAGGCAGAACGCCAGAAAAACCACCGCACCGATCACCATGACCCGTGTACGAAACCGCGATGCGTCGGCCTCGACATTGCGCAGCTCCGTCATGTCCGCCATCCCTGGGTCGCCTGCGAACGGCGCTCGCGCCAGGTGGCACGCAACGCTTCAGCAGGTGAATGGACACGCTTCATCATGCGCAAGAAAGGCCTCATAGCGGCCGGTTCTCATCGCGATCCGGTGGACGGCGCTGCGGTGCCAGCAGCACCCAGCTGGCCGGGAGCCAGAGCAAAGCCTCCAGCACGGGCGCGAGCAGCCCCCAGAAGCCTGGAAAGATACCTCCGCCCGCCATGCGCAGCAACAGCTCCACCGCGTGGGCCAGCACCAACAGCGGCAAGACCTGCAGCGCCTGGGACGGCACACTGAACCACAGCAACCGGCGATGCATCGCCATGGCGCCAAACGCCATCACGGTATAGGCCAGGGCATGCTGCCCCAGCCAGGCTGACTGGTGCACATCCATGCACAGGCCCAGCACGAACGCCACGCCCATGCCGATGCGCTGGGGCTGGTGCACCACCCAGAACGCCAGCAGCAGCATCAGGATATCGGGCGTCCAGACCACGCGCCCGAGCGGCAAAAAATTGATCGCCAGGCCCGCCACCAGACTGGCGGCAATGAAGGCCGGATTGACTGGCAGCAGCAAGGGCTGCCCGCGCGGCATGATCATGGCGCGCGCCCCTGCGACGGGACATTCCTGCAGCACATCACTGGCGATCTCCCTTCTTGCCGGGAGACACCGCAACAGGTTCGTGCCGCTCCGGCATGGGTTCTGCCACCGGCTTGAGCAGCATCACATGGCGGGCTCCCTGCACCCCGGCGATGGGGGCGCAATAAATGCGGGCGAATGCCGAGTCGGCCCGCCGTTCCACGCGCACCACCTTGGCGACGGGCAGCCCCGGTGGATACACCCCATCGACCCCGCTGGTCGTGAGCAGGTCCCCCTCGAGGACGTCGGCGTTCGCCGGCATGAAGCGCAACTCCATGCCACCGGCATGGCCCGCCACCGGGTCCCCGTAGGCAACGCCGCGGGTACCGGTGCGTATATTCAGTACCGCAATGGCCTGATCGCGGTCGATCAGCAATGTGACCTCGCTCACGAACGGATGCACCCGCGTGACCTGGCCCAGCACGCCCTTCTCATCGAGCACCGGAGCACCCAGCTCCACGCCGGCCGTCCGGCCCTGGTCCACCACCACCCGCCGGGTGTAGGGATCTGCCGTGTCGTAGAGCACCTGTGCCGCCTGGGCAGGGGTTTCCAGCCGGGTCCGAAGGTCCAGCAATTGCCGCAGATGCAAGTTTTCCTGCATCAACTGCTCCGACTGGAGCGCGCGCTGCGACATCAGGACCATCTGCTTGCGGGCCGCATCGGCGTCTTCCTGGGCCGTTTTCAGGGACTGGAAATAGCCACTGCCCTGCGCAATGAACTCGACCGGCTGCAGCATCAGCCATTGCACCGGGTAAATGACGGTGGCCACCGCCTGGCGCAAGGCGCCCGTGAGGTGAAAGCGCGCATCCGCCACCATCAAAAACAGCGCCAATGCGCTGTAGAGGGCCAGCTTGGAAAGGGACGATGGCCCTTGCTTGAAAAACGGCGGCGCACTGCGCTCAAGGGTTCCGAGCGACATGGCACATGATCGTAGTCAGGCAGGATGGCACGAGCACGACCACCGGGCCGCGGATGCGTGTCCACAAGGCATGGGGGCGAACGCAATCAGTCATGCAATGGAGAACAGGGTGCGGCCTGCGCCGGCACAGGCAGCCCCGCTTTACTCGCTGGTAAAAATGCTGCCCAGGCGGTCCATGCGCTCCAGCGCAATGCCGCAGCCCCGCACCACGCAGGTCAGCGGGTCTTCGGCCACCAGCACGGGCAGGCCGGTTTCCTCGGCCAGCAGGCGGTCGAGGTCACGCAGCAGCGCGCCGCCGCCGGTGAGCATCATGCCGCGGTCGGCAATGTCGGCACCCAGCTCGGGCGGGGTCTGCTCCAGCGCGTTCTTGACGGCCGAGACGATCTGGTTGAGCGGGTCGGTCAACGCTTCCAGCACTTCGTTGCTGGAGATGGTGAAGCTGCGCGGCACGCCTTCGCTGAGGTTCCGGCCTTTGACCTCCATCTCGCGCACTTCGGAGCCCGGAAAGGCCGAGCCGATGTTCTTCTTGATGGCTTCGGCCGTGGGCTCGCCGATCAGCATGCCGTAGTTGCGGCGGATGTAGCTGATGATGGCCTCGTCGAACTTGTCGCCACCCACACGCACGCTGCCCTTGTAGACCATGCCGCCCAAGGAGATCACGCCGACTTCGGTGGTGCCGCCGCCGATGTCCACCACCATCGAACCACTCGCTTCCGAAACTGGCAGCCCGGCGCCGATGCCGGCGGCCATGGGTTCTTCGATCAGGTAAACAGCGGTGGCGCCCGCGGCCTCCGCCGCATCCTTGATGGCGCGGCGCTCGACCTGGGTGGAGCCACAGGGCACGCAGATGATGATGCGCGGGCTGGGGGTGAACAGCGTGCGCGGGTGCACCATCTTGATGAACTGCTTGATCATCTGCTCGGTGATCACGAAGTCGGCGATCACGCCGTCTTTCATGGGCCGGATGGCCTCGATATTGCCGGGCACCTTGCCCAGCATGGCCTTGGCCTCACGGCCGACAGCCTGAATCACTTTCTTGCCATGGGGCCCACCTTCGTGGCGAATGGCAACGACAGAAGGCTCATCCAGCACAATGCCTTTGTCGCGTGCAAAGATGAGGGTGTTGGCAGTGCCAAGGTCAATGGCAAGGTCGGTGGAGAAATACCGACGGAAAGCTCCGAACATTCAAAAATCCTCTCAGGCACGGCATGCACTTCGGCCTGCCGTCGCGGGGTGTGTCAGGGAGTGGGTGGGGTGGTCAGATTTTGCTTTTTTCGCACAATGACCGTCAGGCAGGGGGTCTTGCGGCAAAGCCGGGATAATACCCCATCCCCTGTGAATAACTTCGTTCGGTTTGACCGACATCACGGCTTTACATCTGGTTTCCCTCCTTTTTCCCGCTATGGCACTAACACCCCAGGACATCGCTCGCATCGCCAATCTGGCGCGGCTGGAATTGACCCCTTCTGAGAGTGAGCGCATGCTGACTCAACTGAATGGCTTCTTTGGCATCGTAGAAAAGATGCGGGCGGTGGACACCTCGGGACTCACCCCCCTGGCGCATCCCGTCGCGGCCATCCAGGACGTGGCCCTGCGGCTGCGCGAGGACGTGGCCAGCGAACCCAACCAGCGCGAAGCCAACCAGCAAAGCGCCCCCGCTGTCGAACGAGGCCTGTTCCTCGTGCCCAAAGTGATCGAGTAAGAGCCCCGCCGCATGACTTCCACCGCATTGCATGACCTGGGCGTGGCCCAGCTGGCCACCGAACTGCGCGAGCGCCGCGTTTCCGCCGTCGAAGCCGCCCAGCATTTCCTGGCCCGCGCCAAGGCGCACCAGAACCTGGGCGCATTTGTGGCCCTGAACGAAGAAGCCACCCTCACCCAGGCCCAGGCCGCCGATGCCCGCATTGCCGCGGGCACGGCGGGCGCGCTGGAAGGCGTGCCGATTGCGCACAAGGACATCTTCGTCACCAAGGGCTTCCCCAGCACCGCCGGCTCCAAGATGCTGGCGGGCTACCAGTCCCCGTTTGACGCCACCGTGGTCACCAAGCTGGCCGATGCGGGCGCGGTGACGCTGGGCAAGCTCAACTGCGACGAGTTCGCCATGGGCTCGGCCAACGAAAACTCGGCCGTGGCCCCCGTGGGCTTCGACGTCCCCGCCCCCGTGCGCAACCCGTGGGACACCCATCGCATTCCTGGCGGCTCCTCGGGCGGCAGTGCCGTGGCCGTGGCCGCGCGCCTGGCCCCAGCCGTGACCGGCACCGACACCGGCGGCTCCATCCGCCAGCCCGCCTCGTTTTGCGGCATCACCGGCATCAAGCCGACCTATGGCCGCGCCAGCCGCTACGGCATGATCGCCTTCGCTTCCAGCCTGGACCAGGCCGGCCCCATGGCCCGCTCGGCCGAGGACTGCGCGCTGCTGCTGTCGGCCATGTGCGGCCCGGACCCGGACCGTGACTCCACCTCGCTGGATGTGCCGGCCGAAAACTTCAGCGCCAAGCTCAACGACAGCATCGAGGGCCTGCGCATCGGCATCCCCGCCGAGTTCTTTGGCGACGGCCTGGCGCCCGATGTGCGCGCTGCCGTCGATGCCGCCTTGAAGGAATACGAAAAGCTCGGCGCCAAGCCCGTGCCCATCAGCCTGCCGCGCACCGAGTTGTCCATTCCGGTGTACTACATCATCGCCCCGGCCGAGGCCAGCTCGAACCTGAGCCGCTTCGATGGCGTGAAGTTCGGGCACCGCGCCAAGAATTACACCGATCTGGTCGACATGTACAAGAAGACCCGCGCCGAAGGCTTTGGCGACGAGGTCAAGCGCCGCATCATGATTGGCACCTATGTGCTCTCGCACGGTTACTACGACGCCTACTACCTGCAGGCGCAGAAGATCCGCCGCATGATCGCCGACGATTTCCAGAACGCATTCAAGCACTGCGACCTGATCGCCGGCCCCGTGGCGCCCACCGTGGCCTGGAAGCTCGGCGAACATGGCAACGACCCGCTGGCCGACTACCTGGCCGACATCTTCACGCTGCCCGCATCGCTGGCGGGCCTGCCCGGTATGAGCGTGCCAGCGGGTTTTGGCGAGGGCGGCATGCCCGTGGGCCTGCAGCTCATTGGCAACTACTTCCAGGAAGCCCGCCTTCTGAACGCTGCGCACCGCCTGCAGCAAGCCACTGACTTCCACCTCCGTCAACCCGGAGGTCTGTGATATGACCAGCAAATTGATCCACGGCTATGAAGTCGTCATCGGCTTCGAGACCCACACCCAGCTCGCCACGCAGAGCAAGATCTTCAGCCGCGCGCCCACCGCCTTTGGCGCCGAGCCCAACACGCAGGCCTGCGCGGTGGACCTGGCCCTGCCCGGCACTTTGCCCGTGATGAACCGTGAAGCGGTGGCCTGCGCTATCAAACTGGGACTGGCACTTGGCTCCCACATTGCGCCCGTGAGCATTTTTGCACGCAAGAACTACTTCTACCCCGATCTGCCCAAGGGCTACCAGATCAGCCAGTTCGAGATCCCGGTCGTGCAAGGCGGCGAGGTCGCGTTCTTCCTGGGCGACGAGAAGAAGACCGTGCGCCTGGTGCGCGCCCACCTGGAAGAAGACGCGGGCAAATCGCTGCATGAGGACTTCATCGGCCAGTCGGGCATCGACCTGAACCGTGCCGGCACTCCGCTGCTGGAGATCGTGACCGAGCCCGACATGCGCTCGTCCGAAGAGGCCGTGGCCTATGCCAAGGAACTGCACAAGATCGTCACCTGGATCGGCATCTGCGACGGCAACATGCAGGAAGGCAGCTTCCGCTGCGACGCCAACGTTTCCGTGCGCAAGCCCGGCGCCGCTTTAGGCACGCGCCGCGAGATCAAGAACCTGAATTCTTTCAAGTTCATGCAACAGGCCATCGACTACGAAATCCGCTGGCAGATCGAGCAGATCGAGGACGGCCACGCCATCCAGCAGGCCACCGTGCTGTTCGACCCCGACACCGGCGAAACCCGCGCCATGCGCACCAAGGAAGACGCGGCGGACTACCGCTACTTTCCTGACCCCGACCTGCCGCCGCTCCACATTTCAGCGCAATGGGTGCAGGAACAGCGTGCACTGATGGCCGAGTTGCCCCGCGCCATGGCTGCGCGCTTCGTGGCGGACCATGGCCTGCCCGAATACGATGCCACCACGCTCACGCAAAGCAAGGCCATGGCCGCCTACTTCGAAGCTGCGGCCACGGCCTGCGGGCAGCCGAAGCTGGCCAGCAACTGGATCATGGGCGAGATGTCGCGCCGCCTGAACGCGGGCGAGATCGGCATCGAGCAGGCACCGGTATCGTCTGCGCAACTGGCTGCACTGATCGCGCGCATTGCCGACGGCACGATTTCCAACAACGCTGCCAGGCAGGTGTTTGATGCGCTGTGGAACGGTGAATCGGCCGACGTGGACGCAGTCATCGAATCCAAGGGCCTCAAGCAGATGAATGACAGTAGCGCACTGGAGAAGATCATCGACGAGGTGATCGTTGCCAACGCCGACAACGTGGCGCAGTTCCGCGCAGGCAAGGACAAGGCCTTCAATGCGCTGGTGGGTCAGATCATGAAGGCCAGCAAGGGCAAGGCCAATCCGACGCAGGTCAACGAGTTGCTGCGCGCACGGCTCGCAGCCTGATTTCACGGGGCACGGCGCACTGGCCTGCCGGTGCCGCCTTCAGCGCTTGGAGGCAGGCAGCAACACGTCGGAGGCTGCGGCTGCAGGCGCTATTTGCGCAGCCCACAGCCTGCGCAGCTGCGCCAGCTCTGCGTCGTAGCGCTGGTGGATGCGGCGTTTTTCCTCTTTCTGGTTGAGCACGAAGCGCCGCTGCTCCTCCATGCCTGCATCGTTTTCGGCAATCTTGCTGCGCAGCGCCATGGGGGCCTTGGCAGGATCCCGCTGGTAAAACTCCATTTCGTTTTCCAGGGCCTTGCGCTGCTGCTGCAGTTCCACCACACGTTTCTCGGCAACGGCGGTGACGTCCTCCAGCAGCTGAATGGCTGAGGCACGTTCCACATCATGGGCCGCCTTGTCCGGGTAGCGGGCGGTGAGAACCCGCTCGCGGCGGCGTTCTTCCTGCTGGCGGGCGCGCTCCTCCGCCTCCTTGCGGCGCTGCACTTCCAGGGCGGCCCGCTCCTTCTCGGTGAGGGAAGGGCCAATCTGGCGCCGCACGGTGCCCATGGGACCCAGTTCACGCTGCTCGCGGTCCAGGCATTCGGCAATGGGACGGTCCGCCGTCAGGCGGCGCCCCTGGCGATCGACACAGGTGTAGATGCTGCCGCCATTGGTCTGCTGCGCCCACGCGCACTGCGCTGCCACGCTGGCCACCACACCTACTCCCATGATCCACGCCAATTTGCTCAACTGAATGACCCTTGGTTGACTCCGTACCGCTGCCGATAGGCCAGCACCCGCTGGTGGTGCGTGCCCATCTCCCCCCCCTCTTTTTCGGAAAGATAGAGCAATAAGTCTGCCAGGGTTGCAATGGCGCACACCTGCATGCCCAACTGGTGGCGCACATACTGCACGGCGCTGTGCTCGACGTCCTGGCCATTCTCGGTGGCTTTTTCCTGGCGGTCCAGTGCAATGGCAACCGCGTGGGGTACTGCGCCAGCGGCGCGGATGATGGCGATGGACTCGCGTGCGGCGGTGCCTGCCGACATCACGTCGTCAATGATCAGCACCCGCCCCTGGAGGGGTGCGCCCACCAGGGTGCCGCCTTCTCCATGGTCCTTGGCTTCCTTGCGGTTGTAGGCGAAGGGCACATTGCGCCCCCTCCGCGCCAACTCCACGGCCACGGTTGCGGCCAGGGGAATGCCCTTGTAGGCTGGACCGAACACCATGTCGAACTCGATCCCGCTGGCCAACAGGGCTTTTGCATAGAATTCCGCAAGGCGGCCCAGCTTGTCCCCGTCGTCGAAAAGGCCGGCGTTGAAGAAGTAGGGACTCAGGCGCCCCGCCTTGGTCTTGAATTCCCCGAACCGCAGCACCCCTGCCTCAACGGCAAAACGGACAAAATCCTGCGCCAGACGACCCTGCTCAGGGGTTGGCGCGCCAACATTCACCATGGAAATTCCTTGTTCAAGTTAACCAGCCTCAATCTCAACGGCATCCGTTCCGCCACCAGCAAGGGCGTGGAACCCTGGATCGCAAGCATGCGGCCGGATTGTATTTGCGTGCAGGAAGTGAAGGCCCAGGCCGCCGATATCGCCACGCGTTTCGAACAGCTTGCCGAGATGAACGGCCATTTCCACTTTGCCCAGAAAAAAGGCTACTCGGGCGTCGGCATCTACACGCGCCATGAGCCCAGCGAGGTCATCGCCGGCTATGGCTCGCCCGAGTTCGATGCCGAGGGCCGCTATATCGAACTGCGCTTTGACACGCCCGCGCGCAAGCTGTCCATCATCAGCGCGTACTTTCCCAGCGGCTCGTCGGGCGAAGAGCGACAGCAGGCCAAATTCCGCTTCCTGGGAGAGTTCCATCCGCATCTGATGGCCGCCAAGGGCCAGCGGGAGTTCATCCTGTGCGGCGACATCAACATCGCGCACCAGCAGATCGATCTGAAAAACTGGCGCGGCAACCAGAAAAACAGCGGCTTCCTGCCCGAAGAACGCGCCTGGATGACAAAACTGTTGCACACAACTGATGCCGGCGGCGGCCTGGTGGACGTTTACCGTCAGTTACAACCCACGGCCACCGACACCGCCTACACCTGGTGGAGCAACCGGGGGCAGGCCTATGCCAACAACGTGGGGTGGCGCCTGGATTACCACCTGGCCACCCCCGCACTGGCGGCTCTCGCACGCACCGAGCACATCTACAAGAACGAAAAATTCTCGGACCATGCGCCCATCACCGTGGATTACGACTTCACGCTCTGACGGCCGCCCTCGCCCCCTCTCCCTGCGGACCACCCATGACCGCAACGCCCGCAGCGATTGTCACCGTGCCCACCCCGTGCTTTACCCCTCCGGATACGGATGCTCTGTGGAAACGGGTCACCACCCCCCATCCGGGGGCTGGAAAGGCGCATCATCATCTGGGTGAAGCCCTTTGGCGACCGGCATCATCAGCGAGCAGACGCTACTGAAAGGCCTGCAGCGTGCACCTGCAGACTCAGCGGGGTTCGCCCACCGGGGCGGGTGCGCACCACAGCCCTGCCGTTGCCGCTCGCGCCACGGCCCAGGAACTGGCCGCCAACCTCCCGTCCACGGCCCCCGACAGCGAGGCCGAGGCGGCCGGCATGCTCACCCTGCGCCAGGACGGCTTCGAAAAGGTGCCGCAGGGCCTGACCGATATGGCCGAAGTGGTGGCGGCCACCAACCTGTAACAGGATCAATGCCTAATTAGCGGCCAGCGCTTATGCAGAAAGCGCTACAAGCTATATATGCAATAGCATACACCTCACACCCGACCCGGGTCGGCGCTACGGGTCCCTGGTGCTGGCCCCGGCAGTTCCGGCAGGTTGCCAGACAAACTGGTAATGCGCCGGCGGCACGCCCGGCCGCACCTTGTGGAACGGCAGGCGGATCGACTGCATGGCCAGCGCCGGCCTGCCCGTGCTCGCGCTGGCCCACCAGCCTGGTTCCAGACGGTCTTCGCGCGAAATCAGCAACCAGCCCTGTCCTGCCGTGCGCGCGCGCGCCAGGTGGCTGGCGACACAGGTGGCGACGTCCTTGCCCGACATGCAGGCATTCACAGGGGCTCGGGGGAATCGGGTGAGCAGCGCGCCCGCCAACATGTGGTCGGCAGCGATGATGGGGCTGACACCGTCGTAGCCCGCCTGCCGCAGCGCGTGGCCCAGTTCCACCACTGGATGGTTGAGTTCGTCCGGGTGGCCGCGCAGGCCGGTGATCCAGGGACGCAGCCCCGCAGCCAACAGAAAGAGGAGCGCGATGCAGACGACGGCAGCGCTGTAGCGGCCAGCACGCGGGTGGTGCTGCAGCTCCGGCCGCGCTGTGAACACCGCCAGCGGTACCATGCACAACAGCGGCAGCACCCAGCGGCCCTTGAAATGGGTCACGCCTGCCGCCAGTACCATGCCCAGCAGGGCCAGCAGGGCCAAAAGGACGTAGCGCACAAAGATCTGCTGCGCCCAGGGCGCGGCGGGCGCCAGCGGCCAGCGCCACCAGGCCGAGCGAAACACCGCCAGCGCGACCAGCACCCACAGCGCCAGCATGCCGGTCAGGTTGCCCAGCAAGGCCAGCAGTCCCTTGCCCAACGCCCGCTCGGGCTGGATTTCCATCTTGGCCAGGGTGCCCGCTGTGGCCTCCTGCAGGTGCGAGGCCAGCCAGACCGCATGCGGCAAGACCACCAGTCCGCCCACGATCAGCACCCACCACCAGCCGCGCGCCAGCAATGCCCCCCTGGCCTGCGGCACCGACAGCGCCGCCACCAGCATGACACCGATGACCAGCGCAAAACTGTATTTCGCCAGCAGGCCCACCCCGCACACCAGCCCCAGCAAGGCAAAGTCCACCGGCCTGGGCCGCTTGACGATGCGCAGCAGCAGCCACCAGGCACCACAGGCCATGGCGGTCACCAAGATGGAGTGCGTCTGGTCGCGGACCGAATCCCAGCCCAGGGCGGGAAACAGCAGCATGCTGGCCGAAGCCCACCACGCGCCGCGCTGACCGAGCAATTCGCGCCCGGCCAGCCACATCAGCGTGTAGGTCAGCGCGAGCAGCATGTGCTTGAGCAGCGACAGCGCCAGCACAGAAGGGCCGAACACCTGGTTGGTCAGCCATTGCAGCCAGGTATAGAGCGGCGGCTGGGCGCCATAGCCCAGGGCCAGCTCCTGCGACCACAGCATCTGTTCGGCCTCGTCCCATTTCAATGCGGGCGACACCGCCACCCGCACCACGACATGCGCCAGTGCAATCGCCAGCAGCCAGGCCAGTGGATGCGCCATCAGGGATCGAAAAGACAACGGGGTGCGGGGCGCTGCAGAAACGTTCATGTTCTCGGGGGCTGGACGTTGCGCCGCCAAGACCGGCTGCCGGCGCGGGTGGCGGCAGTGCAGGGCACAATCGCGGCATTATCCCTCTCCCGCCGCAGTTGCCCATGAATACCGCCCGCACCGTGACACCCGATGTCTCCATCGTGGTGCCGATCTACAACGAGTTCGATAACCTGACCGACCTGGTGGAGCGCATCGCCCAGGCCATGGCGCAGCAGGCGCTCACGTTCGAACTGTTGACGGTGGACGATGGCTCCTCGGACGGCAGCGTGGACAAATTGCGCGAGCTGGCCGCCACGCGCGCCTGGCTGCGGCCCGTTTTTCTGGCCCGCAACTATGGCCAGTCCAGCGCGCTGCAGGCCGGCTTTGACCGCGTGCGCGGCCGCTATGTGGTCACGCTGGACGCCGACCTGCAAAACGAGCCCGACGACATCCCGCTGCTGCTGCAGCGGCTGGAGACCGACCCCCGCGTGGACATGGTGTCCGGCTGGCGCAAGGACCGGCAAGACGCCGAGCTTTCGCGCAAGCTGCCCTCGCGCATCGCCAACTGGCTGATCTCGCGCTCCACCGGCGTGTACCTGCACGACTATGGCTGCGCGCTCAAGGCCTACCGCCGCCCCTTCATCGACCGCATCCGTTTGTACGGGGAACTGCACCGTTTCATCCCGTCGCTGGCCAAGGAAGCCGGTGCGCGCATCACCGAAGTACCGGTGCGCCACCATGCGCGCACCCGCGGCGTGTCCAAGTACGGCATCGACCGCACCTTCCGCGTCATCCTGGACCTGATCCTGATCGTGTTCTTCATGCGCTACCGCCAGCGGCCGCTGCACGCGTTCGGCGGGCTGGGCCTGTGGCTGATCGCGCCGGGTTCGCTGATCCTGCTGTGGCTGCTGGTGGAAAAGCTCATGGGCGAGGCCATCGGCGGCCGGCCGCTGTTGCTGGCCGGCATGATGCTGGTGCTGATGGGCGCGCAGCTGGTCGCCGCCGGGCTGATCGGCGAGATGCTGATGCGCATCTACCACGAGGCCGGCAACAGGCCGCAGTTCCACGCCGAAGAGCATCATTCAGAGACAACTGAAGCGCCCGTACAGCAAGCGCCAGCAGCTACCAAGATAGTCGCTTGAAACCGTCCCGAAAAATCCTGCTGCGCGCCCTTCTGGGGCTGGCGCTGCTGGGCGCGGTGCTGGCGCTGGCCGACCCGCGCCGGGTGCTGGCGAGCCTGGGGCAGGCCCATCCGGGCTGGCTGCTGGCAGGGCTCGCCGCCGCGATCGCCTCCAACCTCGTGTCAGCGTTGCGCTGGCGGGCGCTGGCGCGCTGGCTGGGGGCGGACATGGGCGTGCGCGACGCCGTTCGGTGGTACTTCCAGGCCATCGGCCTCAATGCGCTGCTGCCGGGCGCGGTGGTGGGTGGCGACCTGTACCGCGCCGTGGTGCTGCGCCGCACCGGGCAGGACGCAGGGGCCTCCAGCTGGTCGGTGGTGCTCGATCGCGTGAGCGGCCTGTGGATGCTGTGCGCCATGGGCGGGCTGGGCGCAGCCGCCAGCGCCGATGCGCTGGGCGCGGCACTGGGACTTTCACCCGCACTGCTGCGGGGCGTGGCACTGTGCGGCACGGCGCTCTGGCTGGTGCTGCCCTGGTGCCTGCCGGCACTGCTGCGGCGTGGCGCCAGCTGGAGATGGCTGGCGCCATTGCGGACAGCGGCGGTGCGGCCGGATTTTCAGCGCCAGCTCGGCTGGCAGGCCTTGGCTTCGGGAGCCGTCCAGGGGCTGTCGGCGGCGGCACTGGCGGCGGGGGGGCTGGCGCTTGGCATACAGCTGCCGCCTGCTGCATGGGCCTGGGCCATTGCCCCCGTGTTCCTGATGGCGGCGCTGCCCGTCAGCGTGGGCGGCTGGGGTACCCGCGAGGCGGCGGCGGTCGCCGCGCTGGCGCCGTTTGGTGTTGCGGTGCCTGCCGCCGTGGGCGCCGCGATGCTGTACGGTGTTTATGGCCTGGTGCAAGGTGCGCTGGGGGCGCTGGCGTTCGGCCTGCCGTCGCGCGGCAAGGCGGTTGCAGCGATCGACCCGGCGCAAGACGGCCACGAACACTGAGGTACTGCCACCGCCTCAGCGCCCCAGCGCCTTGGCGCTGACGCCGGCAATGCCCCAGTTTTCCTTGGGAACATCGTGAATCCACACGCGCACGTTGGCCGGCGGCGCACCCACGGCATCGACGAGGGCCTGGGTCACCTTCTCGATGACGGCCTTCTTCTGCTCTTCGGTGCGGCCTTCGATCATGTAAATCTGGGCAAATGGCATGGGGATGTCCTTGGGTTTCTCAAAGCATGGGCGGGATTCAGTGCCGGCGGGCGATCAGTCGAGCTTGATGCCCAGTTTCTGGATCAGGCTGCCCCAGCGCGTGTTTTCAGCGCGAATGAACTCGGCAAACTGCTGCGGCGTGTTGACCTTGATGTCGGCGCCGATGTTCTCGAAAGCCGCCAGGGCGGGCGCGGTGGCTGCGCCGGTTTTCCAGGCATCGGCCAGCTTGTTGACGATGTCGCGCGGCGTGGACGCCGGCGCAATCAGGCCGAACCAGGTCACCACATCGAAGCCGGCAACGCCCTGCTCGGCCACCGTGGGCACGTTGGGCAAGGCACGCGAGCGCTGGGCCGAGGTCACGGCAATCACCTTGAGCTTGCCCGACTTCACGTTGGGCAGGGTGGTGGTCAGCGAGCTCTCGAAGCTCAGGGGAATCGTGCCGGCCAGCAGGTCCTGGGCGATCTGGCTGGTGCCCTTGTAGGGGATGTGGGTGAGTGCGATGCCGGTGGTGGATTGCAGCAGCTCGGCCGCCAGGTGGGTGCTGGTACCGATGCCCGAGGTGCCGTAGCTGAGCTTGCCGGGGTTGGCCTTGGCATAGGCGATCAGCCCCTTGAGGTCATCGAACGGCGCGCTCGGGTGCGCCACGATGGCGCAGGGCGTGAACCCCACCAGCGACACCGGCGCCAGGTCTTTTTCCACGGAGAACGACAGCTTGGGATAGAGCGTGGGCGCAATGGCCAGGCTGCTGATGGCCGACAGGCCGATGGTGTAGCCGTCGCCCGCCGCCTTGGCCACGGCGTCGGTGCCGATGTTGCCGCCGGCCCCGGCCTTGTTCTCCACCACCAACTGCTGGCCCAGCTTGTCGCCCATCACCTTGGCCGCCGTGCGGCCCATGATGTCGGTCGGACCACCCGGCGGGAACGGCACGATCAGCTTGATCGGCTTGGCGGGCCAGGTGTCCTGCGCCCAGCTGGCCAGTGGGAACGCTGCCAGGGATGCCGACAGAGCGGTGCCCATGCCGGTGGCGATGAAATGTCTCCGTTGCATTTTTTCTTCCCTCTTTTGTCACACAAAACGAACCGACACGCTGCCCAGGTTCTGGATGCGCAGCGTGACGTTGTCTCCCGCCTGCACCGCCACGGCCTCGGTGATCCCCCCCGACAGCACCAGGCTGCCGGCCGGCAGCGACTGGCCGCGCCGGCCCAGGTGGTTGACCAGCATGGCCACGGCGGCCGCCGGGTGCCCCAGCACCGCGGCGCCGGCGCCCAGGGCCACGGGCTGGCCGTTCTTTTCGAGCACCACGCCGAGCGTGCGCAAATCCACGCCGCGGGCCGAGGCAATGCGCCCGCCGACCACGAAGCGCGCGGCCGAGGTGTTGTCGGCCACCACGCTCTTGAGGTCGAACTTGAAGTCGCGGTAGCGGCTGTCGATGACTTCGATGCCGGGCAGCACGACATCGCTGGCGGCCAGCACGGCGCCGATGTGGCAGCCGGGGCCCTGGAGTTCGGTGCGGGTGATGAAGCAGATCTCGGGTTCGACCTTGGGGTGGATCAGGTCGCCGACCTGGATCTCTGCGCCTTCGGGCACGACGAACTCGTCCACCAGGAAGCCGAAGACCGGGTCGGTCACGCCCATCTGCTTCATCTTGGCGTGCGAGGTCAGGCCCGCCTTGTAGCCCACCACGCGGGCGCCGCGCGCCAGCTTGCGCGCCAGGATGCGGTCCTGGATGGCGTAGGCGTCGTCCCAGTCCATGTCGGGATGGGACTCGGTGATCTTGAGGGTGTCCTGGGCCTTCAGCTGGCAGTTTTCCAGGTGATCGGCCAGCTGGTCGAGGGTGGATGCGTTCAATGCCATGTTCTTGTCCTTCAAGCTGTCTGCAGGCCGCGCGCCTTGGCGAGGGTGAGCGCGGTGTCTTCGATCATGTCTTCCTGGCCGCCAACCATGCCGCGGCGGCCCATTTCAACGAGGATTTCGCGTGCCGGCACGCCGTACTTCTGGCTGGCGCGCTTGGCGAACAGCAGGAAGGAGCCGTACACGCCGGCATAGCCCAGCGTGAGCGCGTCGCGGTCGATGCGGATGGGGAAGTCCATGATGGGCACCACCAGGTCTTCGGCCACGTCCTGGATCTTGAACACGTCCACGCCGGTCTCGATGCCCATCAGGTCGCACACCGCCACCAGCACTTCCATGGGCGTGTTGCCCGCGCCGGCGCCCAGGCCGGCGGCAGCGGCGTCGATGCGGCTGCAACCCACCTCGATGGCGGCCAGGCTGTTGGCAACGCCCATGGCCAGGTTGTGGTGGCCGTGAAAGCCCAGTTCCGTCTCGGGCTTCAAGGCCTGGCGCACGGCGCCGAGCTTTTCCTTCACGTCGTGCGGCAGCATGTGGCCGGCCGAGTCGGTGATGTAGATGCAGTTGGCGCCGTAGCCCTCCATCAACTTCGCCTGCGTGACCAGGCCTTCGGCACTGTTCATGTGGCTCATCATCAGAAAGCCCACGGTGTCCATGCCCATCTTGCGGGCCAGGGTGATGTGCTGCTCGCTCACGTCGGCCTCGGTGCAGTGCGTGGCCACGCGGATGGTGCTGACGCCCAGTTCGTGCGCCATCTTCAGGTGGTCCACGGTGCCGATGCCGGGAATCAGCAGCGCCGAGACCTTGGCCTGCTTCATCAGGGGCACCACGGCGCCCAGGTATTCCTCGTCGGTGTGGGCGGGAAAGCCGTAGTTGACCGAGCTGCCGCCCAGGCCGTCGCCATGGGTGACCTCGATCAGGGCCATGCCGGCGGCGTCCAGACCGGTGGCGATGGTCTTCATCTGCGTGAGCGTCATCAGGTGGCGCTTGGGGTGCATGCCGTCGCGCAGCGTCATGTCGTGCAGGCGGACTTTCTTGCCTTGGAGGGTGTTGGTCATGTGCGGTTTCTCCTTACGCAGCCAAGGGTTCGAGCGTGAGCGAACCGGACAGGATTTCTTCGGCAAACATCTCCGCCGTGCGGGCGGCGGCAGCGGTCATGATGTCCAGGTTGCCGGCGTACTTGGGCAGGTAGTCGCCCAGGCCCTCGACTTCGAGGAACACGCTCACGCGCTTGCCGTCGAACACCGGACCATTGACCAGGCGGTAGCCGGGCACGTATTTCTGCACTTCCTTGAGCATCGCGTGGATGGACTCGGTGATCCTGGCCTGGTCGGGCTCGTCTTCGGTGAGGCAGTGCACGGTGTCGCGCATGATCAGCGGCGGCTCGGCCGGGTTGATGATGATGATGGCCTTGCCCTTCCTGGCGCCGCCCACCTGCTCGACCGCGCCGGCCGTGGTGCGGGTGAACTCGTCGATGTTCTTGCGCGTGCCGGGGCCTACCGACTTGGACGACACGGTGGCCACGATCTCGCCGTAGGCCACGGGCTGCACACGCGAGACTGCCGCGACCATGGGGATGGTGGCCTGGCCGCCGCAGGTGACCATGTTGACATTCATCTCGGCCTTGCCAACATGCTCCTTCAGGTTCACAGGCGGCACGCAGAACGGGCCGATGGCGGCCGGCGTGAGGTCGATCATCAGCGCGCCCTGGGCGTTGACCTTGCGGCTGTTTTCGGCATGCACATAGGCGCTGGTGGCGTCAAAGACGATCTGCACGCCGTCCTGCCGCATGTGGGGAATCAGGCCGTCCACCCCTTCGGCGGTGGTCTTGATGCCCATCGCGCGGGCGCGCTTCAAGCCGTCGGACTCGGGGTCGATGCCCACCATCCAGACGGGCTCCAGTACCGGACTGCGCTGGAGCTTGGCCAGCAGGTCGGTGCCGATGTTGCCGGGCCCGATCAGGGCGCATTTGATCTTCTTGCTCATGGAAATTCCTTGTGTCAGACGAAGCGGACGGAGCAGCCACCGATGCCGCCCATGGTCACGCGCAGGCTGTCGCCAGCGGTCACCGGCACCATGATGCCGAGCGAACCCGACAGCACGACCTCACCCGCCTCCAGCGCGATGCCGTGCTGGCCCAGCGTGTTGGCCAGCCAGGCGACGGCATTGGCCGGGTGGCCCAGCGCAGCGGCTCCGGCGCCGGTGGCGACGATGTCGCCGTTCTTCTCCAGCACCATGCCGACGGTGGCCAGATCAACATCGCGCGGATCGACCAGGCGGTCACCCAGCACGAACACGCCGCACGAAGCGTTGTCGGCCACGGTGTCCTGGATCTTGATCTTCCAGTCCTGGATGCGCGAGTCGACGATCTCGAAGCAGGCCATCACGCCCTCGGTGGCGGCCAGCACGTCGGCGGCCGTGATGCCGGGGCCCTTCAGCGTCTTTTTCAGCACGAAGGCGATCTCGCCCTCGGCCTTGGGCTGGATCAGCGTGCTGGCGGGGATGGCCTGGCCTTCGTTGTAGACCATGCCGTCGGTGAGCCAGCCAAAGTCGGGCTGGAACACGCCCAGCATGTCCATCACCGCCTGGCTGGTCACGCCGATCTTCTTGCCCACCACGCGCTCGCCGGCGGCCAGGCGGCGCGCCAGCATGCGTTGCTGGATGGCGTAGGCGTCGTTGATGGTGATATCGGCATGGCGCGCGGTCAGCGGCGCCACGGTGCGGCAGCCCTTCAAGGCGTCGTAGAGCTCGTCGCCGAGCTGCTCGATCAGTGGTGCTTGCATGAAGTCCTCGATCTCAAAGGGAATGGGGTTCGTCGGTTGCAGCCTCGGCCAGGAAATCGCCCACCAGGCGGGTAAAGCGCGCGGCGTGTTCGATCTGCGTCCAGTGCCCGCACTGGCCGTACACGTGCAGCTGCGAGCGCGGGATCCAGTTGGACAGCGTCAGCGAGGTGGACAGCGGGATCACCTGGTCGTCGCGCCCATGCACCACCAGGGTCTGGTGCGGCAGGGCGCGGATGTCTTCTTCGCGGCTGGCCATGGCGTCCACCCAGCGCTGGCGGGGCGCGGGGAACATGGCCGAGAACGACTCCTGGAAGCCCGGGCGGATGCTGGCTTCGTAGCGCATGCGGGCGAGGTCGTCGCTCATCAGCCCCTGGTTGAAGGCAAAGTAACCCATGATGGCGCGCATGTTCTGCACCGACGGGGTATAGCCCCACACGGCGTCCAGCCCCTGCGTGATGGGAAAGTGCACGCCCACGCTGCCCATCAGCACCAGGCGGCGCACGCGTTGCGGGTGGCGGATGGCCAGCGCCAGGGCCAGTGCACCGCCAAAGGAGTTGCCGACCAGGTCGGTTTTCTCGATGCCCAGCGCGTCCAGCAGGCCCACGGCCTGGCGTACCCAGCTGTCCATGTCATAGCGCTGGCCTGCCGGGCGGTCGGTGAAGCCGAAGCCGACCATGTCGGGCGCGATCACGCGCGCCTGCTTGGCCAGCTCGGGCATCACCAGGCGCCAGTTGGCCCATGCCGACACGCCGGGGCCGGAGCCGTGGATCATCAGCAGCGGGTGGCCGCTGCCCAGGTCGTGGTAGTTGGTGCGGATGCCCGCTGCTTCGATGCGGTGCCCGATCTCGGGGTGGGAGGCGGTGGCGCTCATCAGAAATATCTCTTTGCTACTTTTATAGGAGCATCTAGCGCTTGCCGAGCAATCTCTAGAAGCCGATTTAACTTAAAACTTCACCATCACGTTGCGCAGATCGGTGTAGAACTCCAGCGAGTGCACACCGCCTTCGCGGCCGATGCCCGACTGCTTGGAGCCGCCGAACGGCGTGCGCAGGTCGCGCAGGAACCAGGCGTTGATCCAGCACAGGCCCACCTCGATCTGCTGCGCCAGGCGGTTGGCGCGCGCAAGGTCCTGCGTGAAGACGGCGGTGGCCAGGCCGTAGCGGTTGGCGTTGACCTTGCCCAGCACTTCTTCTTCGCTGTCGAAGGGACTGATGTGGCAGCAGGGGCCGAAGATTTCTTCGGTCACCACGGTGGCGGTCTCGGGCAGGCCGGTCCAGATGGTGGGCTGGATCCACGAGCCGTTCTTCAGGTCGCCGGGCATGTCGGGGATGCCGCCACCGGTGACGATGGTGGCGCCCTGCTCCTTGGCCGTCTGGTACAGGCCCAGCACCTTGGCCTGGTGCTTCTTGCTGATCAGCGGGCCGATCTTGGTGTCCTTGTCGAAGGGCAGGCCGGGTTTCATGCTCTCGGCGCGGTCCTTCAGTGCGGCCACGACCTTCTCGAAGATCGGGCGCTCCACGTACACGCGCTCGGTGCCCAGGCAAACCTGGCCGGCGTTCTCGAAGCACGAGCGCGTCAGCGTGTCGATGGTGGTCTGGAAGTCGCAGTCGGCAAACACCACGGCGGCGTTCTTGCCGCCCATCTCCAGCGACACCGGGCGCACGCCATTGGCGGCCGCCTTCATGATGATGCTGCCGGTGCGCGTTTCGCCGGTGAAGGTGATGCCGTTGACGTCGGGGTGTTCGGTCAGGAAGGAGCCGGCGGAATTGGCGCCAAAGCCGTGTACCACGTTGTACACGCCCTTGGGCATGCCCACCGCGTTCATCACCTCGCCCAGCAGCGTGGCGGTGGCGGGGGTTTCCTCGCTCGGCTTGACGACCACGGTGTTGCCGCAGGCCAGCGCCGGGCCGACCTTCCAGGTCATCAGCAAGAGCGGCAGGTTCCACGGGCAGACCACGGCGATGACGCCACGCGGCACGCGCACGCCGTAGCTCAGCGCGGTCTTGCCGTCGGGCGTGCGCATGTTGAACGACTCGGTGGCCGTGCTCTTGATGGTGTCGATGAAGATCTGGAAGTTGGCGGCGCCGCGCGGAATGTCCACATGCGAAGCCAGGTGGTGCGGCTTGCCGGTGTCGGCAATCTCGGCCTGCAGGAAGTCGTCGAAGCGGCGGTTGATCTCGATCGCCACGGCGTCCAGCAGCTTGCAGCGCTCGGCGACCGACAGTCGGCCCCAGTCGCCCTTGAGCGCCGCTTTGGCCGCGGCGACAGCGGCATTGACTTCCACCTGGCCGGCTTCGTAAATATCGCCGATGACGCTGCCGTTGACCGGGTTGATGTCCTGGAACGTCTTGCCGCTGGTGTTGCGAACATATTCGCCGTTGATGAAATTCAGAATCTGTTGCATGGTGACTTTCTTATCTCGCAAGCACTGACTGGCTGTAAAGATAGGGTGGGAGGCTCATACTGTCCAATACCAAATTTTCCAAATCTGATACCTTCGAGGTATTAAAAAAAGGAGATGCACAGTGGATTTGCGCCAGATGAAATACTTTCTTGCGCTCGCCCAGGAGCTGCACTTCGGCCGGGCAGCAGCGCGGCTGCACATGGCGCAGCCGCCCCTGACACGGCAGATCCGGGGGTTGGAGGACGAACTGGGAACCCCTTTGTTCCTGCGTACCGCCAAGGGCGTGGAGCTGACCGCCGCCGGCCAGGCACTGCTGGACGAGGTGCCCAACATCCTGTCGCTGACGCAACGCGCGCGCGACCGCACGCAGCAGGCCGGGCAGGGGCTGATCGGCCTGCTCGACGTGGGCATCTTCGGCTCGGGGGTGCTGGACGTGATCCCCCGGCTGCTGGCCACCTTCCACCAGGCACGTCCCGAGGTGCGCATCGAACTGCACAACCTGACCAAGGGCGAACAGTTGCAGGCGCTGCGCGAGCGCCGCATCACCATCGGCTTCAACCGGCTGGTGCCCCCCGAACCCGGCTTGGAGGTACTGAACGTGCTCCAGGAAACACTGGTCGTCGGCCTGCCGGAGACCCATCCCCTGTGCGCACGCCCGGAGATCACGCTGCGCGACCTGGACGGCGAGCCGATGATCGTCTACCCCAACGCCCCCCTGCCCGGGCTGGCCCAGGAGGTGGCCAGCGCCTTCCACCGCGAGGGCATTCGCCTGAACGTGGTGCAGGCGGTGGAAGATGTACTGACCTGCGTGGCCCTGGTGGCGGGCGGTTTTGGCGCCTGCATCACCACCCATTCGGCCACCAGCCTGCGCCTGCCGGGTGTGGTGTACCGGCCGCTGCGCTCGCGCCACCTGCGCGACATCGAGCTCAGCTGCCTGTACCGCACCGACGACATGTCGCCGGTGCTGGCGGCATTTCTGGAGGTGGTGGGTGCGTTTTCCAACGCCCAGAGCAAGAAGGGCCAGGACGCGGGCGGGCGGGATTGACCCTGCCGGGGCCATGGATGGTAGGTCGGCCATGGTCTTCCCGTCACGCCCCGGAAGGCGCAAGCCCCAGCGCCTGCAAGCCGGCGACCGCGATGGCTTCGTCCTGCGCTTCGCTGCCACCCGAGACGCCGATGGCGCCGATGCGCATGCCGCCCTCCACGATGGGCAGTCCGCCCCCAAAGGCGACAAAGCGCGGGCGCAACACCAGCCCCTCCCGCACCGCGGGTGAATGCTGTTGCAGGACCGCATGCCACTGGGAAGTCGGCAGACCAAAGCCCGTGGCGGTGTAGGCCTTGTCGATGGCGATATCGACCGAATGCAGCGGCGCACCGGGCATGCGCACGAACGCCGCCAGAACCCCGGCGGCATCGACCACCGCCACGTTGACCTGCACGTCCAGGGCGGTGGCGGCCTGCACCGCTGCCGCCACGGCGCGCAGGGCCGCAGTGGCATCGATCACGCGCTGCTCCCGGCTGAGAGAGACAACACCGGATCCAATGCTGGGATCTGGCATGGACATGGCGTTCAGAAGGCCTTGACCATCGTCAGCCGCACCAGGTTCCCCTTGGGCTGCGGGCCGGTGCCGGCTTCGGCGCGAAACTCCTTGTAGATCGCGCCCTTGAGGAACACCCCTGCGGACGCAATCGGATACACCAGCTCGGCGCCCAGCGCGTGCCGCGAGGACCGGTCGGCGCTGGCGCCCGGACCGCTGTCGTTGCTGGCCTGCCACTGGCTGTAGCCCACCACCCCCGCCTGCACCGTGCCAAACACCTTGGCCAGCCCCCACTCCACCGTGGCCTGGTTGCCATGGCGAAAGCCACTGTCGTTCTTGCCATGGCGCTCGAAACGCATCAGGGCCGAACCCGAAATCGTCTTGGCGGCATCGAAGTAGTAGGTCGCACCACCGGTCAGCATCGTGCTCTTGAAGCCCTTGCCCGCCGATGCCGGATCGTCGGTGTTGCCCGAATCCAGCCACATGCCGGCGGCAGCCACGGCATCCCACTGCGCGCCGTGCCAGCCCAGCACCAGGGGGCCGACGTAAACGTCGCCCACACCCGAACGGCTGTCCGCGATGCCCGCGGCATTGATGGTGAGCGAGGTGCGCACCAGCGGCACGATGGCCTCGACACCGTAATCGGCGCCCAGCACCTTGTGGCCCGTCATCCAGACAAAGCGATTGGCCAGCGCGGTGACGGTGCCGCTGTTGTGCCCCGGCAGGTCGGTGCTGGAGCCCGGTGCGCGAAAGCTGTTGATGTTGTAGTTCACCACATAGCCCAGGTAATAGAAGCCAGGCGGCGGCACGCTGGCGGCCTGGGCACCTTCCACACCGGGAACGTAATGGCCTTCCGCCTGGGCGGCCAGGGGCGCCAGGCTGCCCAGACCCGCCAGCAGGGCGGTCGCTGCAAATGTTTTCTTCATGGGTTTTCTCGTACAACGAAGCAAAGAGGAAATAACGGAGCCGGGGCGCCGCTTCAGGTGTACACGTCCGTGAAGGACGCCACCAGTTCACCGGTGTGGAAGAAGATCCCGCTGCCCAGCTTGTCTTCGCTCCAGGTGGTCACGGGGCGGTCGGGCTGCGCCAGGTAACCGAGGCCGGCAAAGGTTTCGTTGCGGTTGCCGCTGGGGTCGAAGAAGTAGATGGTCTCGCCGCGCGTGATGCCATGGCGCGTGGGAGCCACGTCGATCTTGACCTTCTTCTTGGCCATGACATCGGCGGCCTTGAGCACGTCATGCCACGAATCCAGGAAGAACGCGATGTGGTGCAGGCCGCTGACCGGGCCGCCCACAAAGGCGATGTCGTGCGGCGTGGTGGTGCGCGCCATCCAGGTGGCGGCCTGCATGTCGCCCTGGGGGCCGACCAGCACCTGCTCGGTCAGGAAGAAGTCCAGGCATTCCTTCATGAAACGCGTGTTGTCCTGCACTTTGTTGATGCCCGCCTCGGGGTTCATCTCGCACATCAGCAGCAGGTGGTCGAGCCAGTGCGCGCCCGCGCCCCGGATGCCGTCGGGCCAGGGATCGGGATTGACGGTGCCCACGTCGGTGCCCACGTATTCCTTCATGGCATACAGGCGCATTTCGTGGCCGCTGGGCAGGTGGAACTGCAGCATGCGGCCGGTGGAGGGCAGCGTGCCTTCCGGCAGCAGCGTGGTCTGGATGCCCCAGGCCTCGATGCGGGCCTGCAGCGCCTCCAGGTCCTCGTCTTTCTCCACCTTGTAGGCGACGTGGTTCAGGCCCGCACGGTCGCTGGGCGTCAGGATGATCGAGTATTTGTCCCACTCGTCCCAGCACTTCAAATAGACGTTGCCGGCGTTGTCCTTCATGACCGTCTTGAGGCCCAGGACCTCTTCGTAGTGCTTGACGGCAGCGGCGATATCCATGACCCGCAGGCTCGCGTGGCCGATTCTCAGTACACCCATTTCATGTCTCCTTTGGTTGGTAAATCTTCATTGGTTCAAGTGGCAGGGCGTTGCGCCACCGAGGTGGTGCTGCCCAGAAAAGGTTTGCGCAATCGGGCGGCCACTTCCAGGCACACCGCCTGGGTGGGCGCCACGCGGCAGGCCAGCGTGTAGCCGTTGGCTTCTTCTTCGGTGCTGACATGCGCCCGGCTGACGGGCCCGAGCGACTGCACCGCCCCTTCCACAATGCGCACCTTGCAGACCCCGCAGCCGCCGTTGACGCAGCCGGCCGGGATGCCCTTGCGGCCCAACCGCAACATGCCGGCCAGCAGGCTTTCGTTGGTGGCACAGTCAAAACAGTCGCCGGTCTGCGACACGCTGACGCGCACTTGCGAACAGGGGTTGGCTCCCATGGCGGCTCCTAGATGGTTTTGAACAAGGGGCTGCGCGCCTGCTGCGCATCGGCGGCCGAGAGGAATTTCTCGGTGTAGATGTCGCGCTCGAACAGGCGCCCCTGCATCAGGGCGCCGATACAGGCTTCGATCATGGGCGGGGGGCCGCACAGGTAGGCCTTGTGGCCGGCGAAGCTGCCACCAAAGTGCGCCTTGGCCGCTTCGTGAACAAAGCCGCGCGCGCCGTTCCAGCCATCGCTCCCGGCGGCGTCCGAAAGTGCCGGCACGTAGGTGAAATGGGGATGGCGCGCTGCGAGGGCGCGGAACTCGGCGTCGTAGTACAGCTCCTGCGCGCTGCGCTGCCCGTACACCAGCGTGATGGGCTGCGTGCAGCCACTGGCCAGCAGCTCCAGAATCATGGCGCGCGGGCTCGACAGGCCCGAACCGCCCGCCATGAACACCATGGGCATGGCGGCCGAACGGCGCACAAAGAAACGGCCGTAGGGCCCGGTCAGTTGCAGCCGGTCGCCTTGTTTCAGCGACTCGTGCAGCCAGGTGGTTCCAGCGCCGCCGGGCACCTGGCGCACGTTCAGCTCGATCTCGCTGCTCTGGCCATCGGCACCGGGCGCATTGGCAATCGAGAAGGCGCGCCCCCCGTCAACGCCCGGAATCTGCACCTGCACATACTGCCCGGCCTGGTAATGGATGGACTGGTCCAGGCGCAGGTGCAGGGCCTTGATGGTCGGTGTGAGCTGCTCGATGCGCGCCACCGTGGCGGTGAAGTCACGCACCGGGATCACCTGGGCATCGGGGTCGTCGTCGAAGTCGGCCTCGATGGTGGCGTCCGACTGCAGCGTGGCACAGCAGGCCAGTGTCTTGCCGTCGTCGCGCTCCATTTCCATCAGGGCGAACGGATTGGCCGCGCCATGGTCCACCTCGCCATCGGTCACCTGCACCTTGCAGGTGCCACACAGTCCGTGGCCGCAGGCGTGCGGAATGTAGATGCCCTGGCGCAGCGCGGCGTCCAGCAAAGTTTGGCCTTCTTCCACCTCGATGGTGGCGCCCAGGGGTTCGAGAGTCAGTTGATAGCTCATGGCATGTCCTGGACGACGGGGCTGCCCGAAAGCGGCACCCGTCGTCTGTGCGGGCTGGTACGGTTAACTGAAAGACCCCTGGATACCCGTCAGCCCCGGCGTGCGAAAGCTGATCATGTCCTTGTGGCCCAGGCCGTTGTCGGCCAGGCTTTTGGCCGGATCGGGCGTCCAGGGCTGGCCCGACTTGAACCACTGCGTGGCGTTCCAGTCGATGCGGGCAAAGTCGGGGTGCACGCCGTACACGCCGGGCAGCACCGCCTGGCCGATCGCCCCAAAGGGCATGTCGGCAGGCAGGGGCAGCGCCACCGGGCAGGGGAACATCAGGTGCTCTTCCCAGCCGATGAAGAGCAGGGGCGCCGGGAAGTTGGTGCGCACGTCCTTGGCGGGAAAGTCGTAGGGCTTGAGGGCGGTAACGCTCATGGCCGGGCTCCTTGGTCTGCGGCGGCCGTTTCGCCGGGCGATGGATCGCCGCGCCAGGCCGCAAAGTTTTTCTGGTCTTCCGAGCCCTCGAAGTCGAAGTTGTCGCGGCCCACGTTCAGACCGTACCAGTCGAGCACGGCCAGCAGCGGATCGAAGCCTTCGGCGGTGGGGTCCACGCCGGGCTTGAAGCAGTGGCCCTGGTAGATCTGCTGCACCGGCAGCCAGGACTGCACGTACTTCTCGGGCTCCTGCTCGAACACGTTCTTGCATCCGTCGCTGCAGAAGTGGTACTTGTCGCCCTGGTATTCGGTCTCGCGGTGGCAGATCTGGGTGGGGTCGCCCGGTTCGGTGA
Source organism: Acidovorax sp. GW835-FHT14B10 (assembly GCF_058793725.1). NCBI lineage: Bacteria > Pseudomonadati > Pseudomonadota > Betaproteobacteria > Burkholderiales > Comamonadaceae > Acidovorax > Acidovorax sp. GW835-FHT14B10. The sequence continues at coordinate 65,074 of NZ_JBXAGC010000016.1, read as the reverse complement.
AGAGCAGCGGAATCTGGCAGGTGTTGCACAGCATCGGCAGCGTCTTGCTGTAGATGCGCCGACCAGCCTTTTGCTCTTCGCGCAGGTACTCGAAGCGCGGGCGGTAGTACTTGTCGAAGGTATCGGGGTACTTCTCGCTGAGCCACTGCATCTCGTCTTCCTTGGGAATCCAGGTGTGGAAGGGGGCTGCAGCGCCGTAGTTGTAGAACGTGTTCCAGGCCTGATGGCTGATGTGGTCCTTGCCCTCGCAGGCCTCTTTCCAGCCCTTGGGCTCGCGGATGCCGTAACGTGCCAGGTCGCGGAACAGCGCGCCGCCGTTCTCCTCGACATACATCTCCCAGCTCTCTTTCCAGCTCATCACGCGCTTGGGCAGCATGTAGTCCTGCATCATGGCCACCAGCGTGAGCAGGCGGTAGCCGCGCCAGAACCATTTGTCGATCCAGCGCTGCACGATGGGCACGTTGGCAGGGTCCTGCTCCAGCATGAACTTGATGCACTCGATGCCCAGGGTCATGTGGCGCGACTCGTCGGACTGGGCCGAGAAGCCGAACGTCACCGTGGACATGTCGCCGTTGTGCGCCGCACCCGACATGAAGGGCACGAACAGCAGGTTGGTCAGCACGTACTCGAACGAGAAGCTCACGGCGGTGAGAAACTCGAACGGCCCGCCCGACAGCGCATCCTCGAAGAACGACTTGGGCACCGACAGGTACCACACGCGGTCGAACCATTGCGTTGGCTGGTGCAGGCCGTTGAAGTACTTGTTGTAGTGCGACAGCGCGTGCGTCTCGGTCTGGTAGTGGCGCAACTCGTCAATCGACTGCATCTGCGCCGCCACGCGGGCCCCGGCGCCGGTGAAGTGCCGGCCCACATGTGCAAAGCCGCGGTGCGCGTAGTACTCCAGCGGCGTCACGCCCTGGATGAACAGCTTGAGCGCATTCACGTAGCGTGCATCCGAGATGCCGAGCTGCCCGTTGTTCTGCGCAAAGGCCTCGATCACGGCGTAGAGTTTCTTTTCCTTCTCGCCCTGGTACTTCCAGTAGGCATCCATGGTCAGGCGAAACGGGTCTTCCCACTTGTCCCAGTCGTGGATTTTGATGCCTTCGTACTGGTCGAACGGAAAGACCTTTTCCATTGGCTGGTAGGTGGTGTCCCAGGCCAGTCCGCGCGTCATGGCGGCGTAGCGGTCCTTGAGGCCCAGTTTCTTCTTGATGACAGGTGCGTCCATGGTTTGTCTCCTAGTGGTTTCGTGCAACGGCCCGCAGGCTCAGTGTTCCCAGCTCAGTGAAAACTCGTCGTCGTCTTCGTCGATGTATCCGGACAGCGTCACCAGGTTGACGTGCAGCTGCTGCAGGTTGAAGCGCTGGCCGGTCTGCTCTTCGATGGTTTCGCGGCGGATCACGAGGCGACCGGGCGCGTTGATCTTCACGAGCCCCGGTGGATAGGTGGCGCTGGCCTGGGCGTTGTCCGCCAGGATGGCGTCCACGACCGGGCGGGATTCTTCGTTGTCCTGAAAGGCGATGAAGACGCTGGAGACGACGGGTGCGGCAGGGGTGTTCATGGGGGTGACTTCCTTCACAGGGCCAGGCCCGACTTGCGCGCCCGTGCATCCAGCGCCGTGCGCACGGCGGCCAGGGCCACGCTGCCTTGCGCCCCCAGCGCCATGTCCGCCACCGGTGCCAGCACGGCCTGCGCCAGGTCGGCATAGGTCTTGAACCAGCCGGTGATCAGCGCCCGGTTCTCGTCCGACGCGGCGGCAGCCACCTTGGTGACAGCATCCACCCAGCGCGCGCTCTCGTCATGCCACTCGGGCATGAAGGCCGTCAGCATGGCCACCGCCGTGCCGCCCTGCACTGCCAGGCGGTCGTCCACGAAATGCGTGTAGACCAGCGGGTACAGCAGGCCGTCAAGGACCAGGTCCTGCACCACGAACAGCTCGAACGGGTCGTTGATGACCAGCATGTCCTCCACCAGCCGGCGCAGCGGCTGCCAGCGCGGGTCGTGCAGCCAGTCGTTCTTGCCCGCGTCGAGCGCGCCGGGCTCGCCCAGGGCCAGCCCCAGGCGCGTGAGGTACTGCGCCACGGCCAGTTGGTCCATGGCATGGAACATGGCTGGCGCCGTGAATGCCGTGCCATAGCCGCGCGAGCAGATCGTGCTGTTGTTCATGTTGCCGCCCCAGGCCACATGGCGCAGCGGCATGAGCACTGCGCAGGCGGCGGCGCGCTGCGCGTCGGGAATCTTGTCGATCAGCCCCCGCGACTCCACGAACTGGTAGTTGGCCTCCATCGCCTCCTGCTGGCGCGCACGCGCCATGGTCCAGTTGGCGTAATAGAACTGGCGCGGGTCGCGCAGCGCATCCCAGTCGGCCAGCTTGACGGCCGTGCGTGCGGTGTCGAACAGCTCGAATTCGGGTTCCCAGGTCGGACGGTAATGGAAATGCGCGGTGGGCTGCACGCCCACCGTGGCTTCCAGGTAGCGCGACGCGGGTTTGTCACCCGTGTACGCGGCCACGCGGGCGAAGGTGCTGCGCAAAGGCTGGATTTCGCGCGCCTGCAGGTCAATGTTCATGTGCGGTGTCTCCTCAAACGATGGTGGTGGTGCGGTCGTCGATCGGATCGCCGAGGGGGCGCACCTGTTGCGCCCGACAGAACGCCTCGAACGCGCGCTGCGGCAGCATCAGCTCCACCGCCAGCTCCGGCCAGCCGATCGAAAACTCGAACTCGATAAAACCGTTGTCCCGTCTTTTCAGCACACGGACGAACTTGCGCGACACGTCGCATTGCAGGCTGTCGGTGGCCAGTGGTTCTGGGTTCATTGCGGGCTCCATGTTTTGGCTTTAGCCCGTCAACAGGTGCACGGGCCGTGCCAACTGTCGATAAAACGACTTCAATATCGATAAAACAAGGGTTAGTCCCTACAAAACTCCGTGCCGGGAAGCTGCCGCACACCCCTGGCGGCTGCGCAGCCGCGCCTTGTCCGCAAGATGCCGCGGTGCAGCATGATCAAATGCTCAAATCCACCGAGCAGGAACTGATGAAATGGTGAATTCGACCGGCACTGGGGTCATACCCGATGGCGCTCATCATTCTTTTTATCGATAGTGCGCCCATGCCTGCCTCCGCCCTGCCTCCGCTGCCTCCCGATATCGATCTGCGCCGCCTGGTGCATTTTTCTGCGGGCGACGGCCGCATCTGGCTTTCGGGCCAGCGCATGCTGCTGGTCCATGCGGCCGCACTGGGCGCCCTGCGCCGGGAGCTGATGAACACCCTGGGACCGGCGCAGACCCGCCGCCTGCTGATGCGCGCGGGCTATGCTTCGGGCGAGCGCGACGCGCAGCTTGCGCGCCAGGTGCGCCCCGAGGCATCGCTGTTCGAGATGTTCTCGGTCGGTCCCCAGCTGCACATGCTGGAAGGCGCGGTCCAGGTCACCCCGCAGGTCTTTGAACTCGACCAAGCGGCGGGCCACTTTCGAGGGTTTTTCCGCTGGGACCACAGCTGGGAGGTCGAGAGCCATGTGCGCGACTTCGGCCCCCAGGATGACCCCGTCTGCTGGATGCTGCTGGGCTATGCCTCGGGCTACACCAGCGCATTCTTTCACCGCGCGGCGCTCTTCAAGGAAGTGCAATGCGCGGCCTGTGGACACGGGCACTGCATGATCGAGGGCCGCTTCCAGCACGAGTGGCCCGACGGGGACGCGATAGCACGCGACTACGACGCCGAATCGGTGCTGGTCAAGCTCGACGAACTGCAGTCGCAGGTGCAAACCCTTCGCACCCAGCTGCAACCCGCCGATGAGCTGGGGCCGCTGGTGGGGCGCTCGCACGCATTCGAGCAGACCGTGGCGCTGCTGCGCAAGGCCGCGCAGACGCAGGTCACGGTGCTGCTCACGGGCGAAACCGGTGTGGGCAAGGAGCGCTTTGCCCGCGCGCTGCACGCCATGGGCGCACGGGCCGACAAACCCTTCGTGGCCGTCAACTGCGCGGCGCTGCCCGCCGAGCTGATCGAGAGCGAACTCTTCGGCGCCGAGAAAGGCGCCTACACCGGCGCCGCTGCCACGCGCATCGGCCGCTTCGAGCGCGCGCACGGCGGCACCCTGATGCTCGACGAGCTGGGCGAGCTGCCCCTGCCCGCGCAGGCCAAGTTGCTGCGCGTGCTGCAAAGCGGCGAGATCGAACGCCTGGGCGGTACCCAGGTGCGCAAGGTGGATGTGCGCGTGGTGGCCGCCACCAATGTGGACCTCGAAAAAGCCGTGGCCGAGGGGCGCTTCCGGCGCGACCTGCTGTACCGCCTGAACATCTATCCCATCCGCATTCCCTCGCTGCGCGAACGCACCGACGACATCGAACTGATTGCCATGCACCTGCTGCAAAAGTATGCGGTGCAGCACGGCAAGCGCATGGCGGGCTTCACCGACCGGGCCCTGCTGGCGATGCGCGCCCATGCCTGGCCAGGCAATGTGCGCGAGCTGGAGAACCTGATCGAGCGCGGTGTCATCCTCACCCCGTCGGACGAGAGCGTGGACGCCGATGTGCTGTTTCCGCACATCACGATGCAACCGGGCGCCACCGTCAATGCCGCCGGCACGCTGGAGCGCACCGCCACCCCCACGGCCCAGGCCACGCAGCTCTATGACCAGCTGCAAAGCAGCGGCCTGACCCTGGAGGCCCTGGAAGACACACTGATCCGCGAAGCCGTGGCACGCGCCGGCGGCAATCTCTCGGCCGCCGCGCGCGCGCTGGGCCTGACGCGCCCCCAGTTGAGCTACCGGCTGTCGCGCCTGAACGAACGCGCGCAGACCTGACTCCACCACGGACCACCATGGCCAAACGTCCCTATCTGCACGCGCTGAACACCGACAACGACCTTGCAGGCGCGGGCGACACCATCTCGCGCACCCTGATCGAGCAGACCTATGCCGAATTGCGCGACGACATCATCGAAGGCCGGCTGGAGCCCGGCAGCAAGCTGCCGATCGAGCACCTGCGGGTGCAGTACAACGTGGGCGCCGGCACGCTGCGCGAAGCCATCACCCGGCTGGCCAGCGATGCGCTGGTGACCACGGAGGGGCAGCGTGGCTTTCGCGTGGCCCCGATCACGCTTGAGGAACTGGAAGACATCACCCGCCTGCGGGTGCATGTCGAGATCGATGCGCTGCGCCTGTCGATCCGCAACGGCGGAGCGCACTGGCGGGCCGCGCTGCGCCAGAGCTACGACGCCATCTCGGCACTGGAACAGCCCTTTCAGACGGTGCACCGGCGCCGGTGGGAAATCCTGAACGTGCGTTTTCATGAGGCCCTGCTGGCCGGACAGGAGTCGCCATGGACACGCAAGGTACTGGGCCTGCTGGCGCGCCATGGCGAGCGCTACCGCCGCTACGCCATGGGCCTGCCCGGCTCGGTGCGCGACGTGCACGCCGAGCACACCGAGATCTTCGAGCAGGCCATCGCCGGCCGCGAAGCCCGCGCGGCGCTGGCGCTGGAAGCCCATATCCGCGCCACACCCGACCTGCTGGCGCAGGCGCTGCGCAACGGCCAGCTGACCTTGCCCACAGGGGCCACCCCTGACGCCGCGCCCGCACCGATGGCCGGCTGAACGTTTGCGCTATCGTTCGGGCCTGCCGCCGCGGCACCAGAACGCTCTCCTCCATGCTCCAGTACCTCACCATCCCCGTCACGCCCTTCCAGCAAAACTGCTCCATCGTCTGGTGCAGCGCCACCCGCAAGGCCGCCGTCATCGACCCCGGCGGCGACCTGGACCTGCTGCTGGCCGAGACCCAGCGACTGGGCCTCGCGCTGGAACAGATCTGGCTCACCCACGCCCATATTGACCACGCCGGCGGCACCGGAGAGCTGGCCCAGCGCCTTGCGCTGCCCATCGTGGGGCCGCACCCCGGCGACCAGTTCTGGATTGATGGCCTGCCGCAGCAAAGCGCGATGTTCGGTTTTCCGCCCGCGCAGCACTTCACGCCCACCCGCTGGCTGCACGACGGCGACCAGGTGCAGATCGGCCACGAAACGCTGAACGTGCGCCACTGCCCCGGCCATACACCGGGCCATGTGGTGTTCCATGCGCCGCAGATCGACCGGGCCTTTGTGGGCGACGTGCTGTTTGCCGGCAGCATCGGCCGCACCGACTTCCCCCAGGGCAACCACCAGCAGCTCATCGACAGCATCACGCAGCGCCTGTGGCCCATGGGCGACCAGACGGTGTTCATCCCCGGCCACGGGCCGGAAAGCTCGTTCGGACGGGAGCGGCAGAGCAACCCTTATGTGGGCGGCACGTGAGGAATGACGGAAGAGACTTTTAGCTATTATTTCAATAGCAAACTATCCGCCGCGCCGGGCCGCTTCGTACAGCCCCTGCACCCTGGGCACGTTCTGCTCCAGCTCGCGGATGCGTGCCGGGCCCGAGGGGTGGGTGGACAAAAAGGCCAGGCCGCCCTGCTTGCTGCCGGTGGCGTTGCCCATCTTTTGCCACAGACTCACGGCGGCCGAGGGCTGGTAGCCCGCGCGCGCGGCCAGCTCCAGCCCCACCAGGTCCGCATCGCTCTCGTCAGCGCGGCTGAACTGCAGCGTGAGCAGTTGCCCGCCCAGGCTGGCCGCCGCATTGCCCAGATCGCCCAGGCCCAGGAGTTGCGAGCCCAGGCGCAGTGCCAGGTTGGTGCCCTGCGTCTTGGCGATGCGCTCGCGCGCATGCTCGCGCAGGGCGTGGGCCATTTCGTGGCCCATGACCATCGCGGCCTCGTCGTCGGTGAGCTTGAGCTGGTCGAGGATACCGGTGTAGAAGGCGATCTTGCCGCCGGGCATGCAAAAGGCATTGACCTGCGAACTGCCGATGAGGTTGACCTCCCAGCGCCACTGGCGCGCGCGGTCGTTCCAGGGCGCGGCATGCGGGATCAGCCTTTTGGCAATGGCATGCAGGCGCTGCAGCTGCGGGTGCCCTGCCGGCGCCAGGGCGCGCTGGGCCTTGGCCTGCTGCAGCATCTGCTGGTACTGCTGGGCGGCGGAGTTCTCCAGCGTCTCGGCAGGCACCAGCTTGCGCAGGCTCGACGCCGAGCCCACATCCACCTGCGCCAGCACGGGCGCGGCGGCGCTGGCACCCGCAGCCAGCAGGAAGGCGCGGCGCGCAGACCAGGGTGAAGACGGCGCAACGAAGGGTGGGGGGCAGAGCAGGCACATGCAGGAATAATAGACAAAAACTGCCCGGCCCCATGTCAGATACCTCCCCGACCCCACCCCACCCCCCTGCCGTGCGCACCCCCTGGCTCCAGACCCTGCGCGTATACCTGGAGCCCGCCAGCCTGCGCATGCTGACGCTGGGCTTTTCGGCGGGCCTGCCGCTGCTGCTGGTGCTGGGCACGCTCTCGTTTCGCCTGCGCGAGGCGGGCATTGACCGCAGCACCATCGGGTATCTCAGCTGGGTGGGCCTGGCCTATGGCTTCAAATGGCTGTGGGCGCCGCTGGTGGACCGCATGCCGCTGCCGCTGCTCACGCGCTGGCTGGGGCGGCGGCGCGGCTGGCTGCTGCTGTCGCAGGGCATGGTGGTGGCCGGCCTCGTGGGCATGGCGCTGGCCGACCCGCGCCTGACGCTCGGCCCCATCGTGTGGTGCGCGCTGGCGGTGGCCTTTGGCTCGGCGACGCAGGACATTGCGCTCGATGCCTTTCGCATCGAATCGGCCGACGCCAACCACCAGGCGGCGCTGGCCGCCTCGTACCAGACGGGCTACCGCCTGGCCATGATCTGGGCCGGCGCCGGCGTGCTGTGGATCGCTGCGCGCTCGGAAGTGGCGCCTGCCGTAGGGCAGGTGGTGGGCGAGGCCGTGGCCCAGGGTGCGGCCGCCTACCAGAACGGCGCCTGGCAGGCCGCCTACCTGGCGATGGCCGCATCGATGGCCGTGGGCATCGTCACGGTGCTGTTCTCGCGCGAGCCCGTGCCAGTGGTGTTGCCGCCGGCCAAGAACGCCGCCGAATGGCTCAAGGGCGCCGTGGTCGATCCGTTCGCCGACTTTCTGGGCCGCTATGGCTGGCAGGCCGCGCAGATCCTGGCGTTGATCGCCGTATACCGCATCAGCGACGTGGTCATGGGCATCATGGCCAACCCGTTTTATGTGGACATGGGTTTCACCAAGGACGAAGTGGCCGCCGTCACCAAGGTCTATGGCGTGGTCATGACGCTGGTGGGCGCCTTTGTGGGCGGCGTGCTGTCGATGCGCCTGGGGGTGATGCGCATCCTGATGCTGGGCGCCGTGCTCAGCGCCGGCAGCAACCTGCTGTTTGCCTGGCTGGCGGGGCACGGGCACGACGTGACGGCGCTGATCGCCGTGGTGTCGGCCGACAACCTGGCCAGCGGCATTGCCTCGGCCGCCTTCATTGCCTACCTGTCGAGCCTGACCAATGTGAGCTATTCGGCCACGCAGTACGCGCTGTTCAGCTCGATGATGCTGCTGCTGCCCAAGTTCGTGGCAGGCTTCTCGGGCGACTATGTCAATGCGCATGGCTATGCGCAGTTCTTCACGGCCACGGCCCTGCTGGGGCTGCCGGTGCTGGGGTTGGTGTGGCTGGCGTCAGGGGTCAAAAAACCCGCTAGCGCTTTACCGTAAATCGCTTGTAGCTATTAAATCAATAGTTCCCAAACAGTTATCCGCCTGCACGGTTTACCGGAACTTTACGGGAGCTTCAACGCCGCGCGACGCCTGCGGGCCACCATGGAGCCCTGCCCCCACCGGCTCCACCACCCCACTACACTGCCCCGATGAGCTCGCACCTGCTGATGATCGAAGACGACGCCCGCCTGGCCCAGATGGTGGGCGAATACCTGGGCCAGTCGGGCCTGCATGTCACGCACCGCGCCGACGGCGCCAGCGGCCTGGCGCAGTTGCAGGGCGAAGGCGCGGGCCCCCTGCCCGACCTGGTCATCCTCGACCTGATGCTGCCCGACATGGACGGCCTGGATGTCTGCCGCCGCATCCGCGCGCTGCAGGGGCCCGCCGCCCAGGTGCCGGTGCTCATGCTCACCGCCAAGGGCGACCCCATGGACCGCATCATCGGCCTGGAGCTGGGCGCCGACGACTACCTGCCCAAGCCGTTTGAACCGCGCGAGCTGCTGGCCCGCATCCGCGCCATATTGCGCCGGCGCACCGACGGCGCCAGCGCGCCGGCCGCGCAGACCCTGCGCTTCGGCTCGCTCGAAATCGACCGCGATGCCCGCAGCGTGACGGTGGCAGGTGCAGCGGCCGATCTCACCTCCTACCAGTTCGACCTGCTGGTGGCCCTGGCCGAGCGCGCCGGCCGCGTGCTCACGCGCGACCAGATCATGGAGGCCGTGCGCGGCCGCGAACTGGAGGCGTTTGACCGCTCGATCGACGTGCACATGGGCCGCATCCGCGCGGCCATCGAGGTGGACGCCAAGAACCCGCGCCGCATCCTGACGGTGCGCGGCGTGGGCTACGTATTTGCCAAGCAGCAAGACTGAGATGTCCCCCCTGAGTCGCTTCGCGCCTTCCCCCCAGGGGGACGCCACCGGTGGCCTGGCAAAGCCAGTTCCACGGTGGCACTGGCCTCGGTGGCGCCCCTTGCGCGGGCCGCAGTCCACGGGTGTGGGGCATGGCGGTGTTTGATCTCTTTTCCCGCCGTCTGTACCTGCGCATCTGGCTGGCCGTGGTCGGCGGCGTGGCCGTGCTCACCCTGGCCGTGGGCTGGGCCTGGCGCATTGCCGCCGAGCAGAACGCACTGCCCGTGGCGCCGCCCGCCCGCGAAGTGGTGCTGCGCGACAGCGAGGGCCACACGCTGGTCGCCGGGCTCGCCACGCGCGTGCCCGGGCCGCCGGGCGAGGGGCTGGAGCTGACCATTGACAGCGCCGACGGCAGCACCTACCGCCTGCAGCTGGCGCCGCGCGGCGACCGGGGCAATCACCCCGGGCCCAACCGCCGCGCCGACGCCGCCTTCTGGACCCGGCCACCGTTCGGCTTCCTGTGGATGCTGGGCCTGGTGGGCCTGGCCGTGGCCGTGGGGGTGTTTCCCATCATCCGCCGCCTGCTGCAGCGGCTGGAGACCCTGCAGCGCAGCGTGCAGCGTTTTGGCGAAGGCGACCTGTCGGTGCGTGTGCCCGAGCAGGGGCAGGACGAGGTGGCCCACCTGGCGCGCCAGTTCAATGCCGCCGCCGCCCGCATCGAGGCCCTGGTCAAGACCCACAAGTCGCTGCTGGCCAATGCCTCGCACGAGCTGCGCTCGCCGCTCACGCGCATCCGCATGGGCCTGGAGCTGATGGGCGGGCAGCAGCCCTCACCCGCGTTCCGCGAAGAAATCCTGCGCAACATCGCCGAGCTCGACCAGCTGGTCGATGAAATCCTGCTGTCCAGCCGGCTGGACGCGCGCGAGGCCGATGTGGGCACCGTGGAGCTGGTGGACCTGATCGGACTGGCCGCCGAGGAATGCGCGCGGGTCGATGCCGACCTGGATGTCAGCGCCAGCGCCGATGCGCTGCAAGTGCGCGGCGTGGCCAAGCTGCTGCGCCGCGCGCTGCGCAACCTGCTGGAAAACGCACGCCGCTACAGCCAGGGCACCATCACGGTGGTGGTGCAGCGGCACAACGGCCAGGCGCGCTTCAGCGTGCTCGACCAGGGGCCCGGCGTTCCCCCCGCCTTGCGCGAACGCATCTTCGAGCCCTTCTACCGCCTGCCGGGTGCCAGCGAACGTGCCGGCGGCGTGGGCCTGGGGCTGGCCCTGGTGCGCTCGATTGCCGAGCGGCACAACGGCTCGGTACGGTGCGACGATCGACCCGACGGCGCCAGTGGCGCATGTTTTGTGCTGTCGCTGCCGCTGGCAGCTGCGGCGGCAACGGCACCTGCGCCACGCTGATCAGCGCACCATCCGATGTGGCGGCAGTGGCCAGCGCCAGGCCGACAGTCCATACATCACCGCTCCGACCGCCAGCGCCGCCGCCGCCAGCGCCAGGCCGCGCGCAAAGCCCCGGCCCGGATCACCCTGCGCAATCAGCCAGGCCACCAGGGGCGGCCCGGCGATCTGGCCCAGGCCGTAGACGGCCGTCACCAGGCTGGCAAAACTGTCGGCCGAAGCGGGCCACAGGCGCCGCGCCTCCTGCAGGCCGTAGAAGGTGATGGCCGTGAACGGCAGGCCCACGCACAGGCTGCTGAGCGCAAAGCCGGCGGGCGTGGGCCAGACCAGCCCCAGCGCAATGCCCAGCGCCTGCAGCGCATAGGCGGCCAGCAGCAGCCAGCGCCGGTCCCAGGCCGGGGGCGCCCGCGTGCTCAGCGCCGCGCCGATCGCCACGCCGGCACCGAACACCGGCCAGAAAAGGTCCGGCCAGGGTGCCCCCGGCGGCAGCGCGGCACGCGCGATGACGGGCAGAAAGGTGGCGGTGACGATGTAGCCCAGCCCCGCCAGGCCATAGGCCAGCGCATGCACGGCGCGCGCCACCGCCGTACCGCCGCCCTGCGCCCGCGCCGCAGCCGGCGGCGCCCCCCTTGCAGGGTCCGTGGCCCGGACCTGGGCCGCCCGACCCCGCACCACGGGCCAGACCCCCACACACAACAGCACCGACAACAGGCCGAACACCACCCAGCCCGAAGCCGCCCGCCACTGCCCGGCCACCATGGCGCCGGCCGCCAGCCCCGTGAGCACGATGCCCACGCCCGGCCCGCAGAAGATCAGCCCGCCCATGGCCGGCCGGCCCAGCTCCGCCAGGCGCACCATGCACCAGGCCGCCACGTTGAGCAGCACCACGGCGCTGGCCGCCCCCGCCACCCAACGCAGCGCCGGCCAGCTGGCGGGCATCGGCAGCGCCATGGCCAGTGTGAGCAGCACCGTGACCACCAGCCCCGCGCGCGCCAGCCGCGCCGGGTGCCAGCGGGCGTAGAACCCGGGCGCCAGCCAGGGCAGCGCCATGCAGGCCAGGGCGCCCACCAGGTAACCCACGTAGTTGGCCGTGGCCAGCCAGCTGCCTTCGGCGAGCGTGAGCACGCCATCGTGCAGCATCATGGGCAGCAGTGGTGTGAACGCAAAGCGTCCCACGCCCATGGCCACGGCCAGCGCCAGCATGCCCGCCAGCGCCACCGTGTGGGGTCGGTCGGCCCAGGGCGTTGCAGCGGGTGTGGTGCCGGGGTGGGCGGTGGCCTGTGGTTCCATAGCGTGGTTTCCATGTCTGTTTTCTTTATCCTACGCTCAGCGCCGCACGGTCCCTGCGCGGAGGGTGGCGCATGCGCACACGCCCGCGCATTGGCGCCATGGACCCGATGGACGCCAAGCATTCACCCATGGACAATGCCCGCATGCACACCTTCACCAACTCCCGCTTTTGCACCCGCTTCGGCCTGACCACTCCCGTCGCACTGGCGCCCATGGCGCTGGCCTCGGGCGGAGCCTTGGCGAGCGCCTGCGCCCGCGCCGGGGCGCTGGGGCTGGTCGGCGGCGGCTATGGCGACCTGGCCTGGACACAGCGCGAATACCAGCTGGCGCTGCAAGCTGCGGATACCGGCCGCATTGGCTGCGGCTTCATCACCTGGAAGCTCGACGAAGACGCCTCGGCCCTCGACTGGGTGCTGGACCGGCCGCCCGGCCAGCGCCCCCGGGCGCTGATGCTGTCGTTTGGCGACCCACGCCCCTATGCGCGCCGCATTGCCGACAGCGGCGCCGCGCTCATTTGCCAGGTGCAGCGCATGGACCAGGTCCCGCAGGCCATCGAGGCCGGTGCGCAGGTGATCGTGGCGCAGGGAGCGGAGGCCGGGGGCCACGGCATGAACGCGCTCAATGGCCGCTCCACCATGGCCTTTGTGCCCGAGCTGGCCGACTGGCTGTCCGCCCATTCACCCGCCACCCTGCTGCTGGCCGCCGGTGGCATTGCCGACGGGCGCACGCTCGCGGCAGCCCTGGTGCTGGGCGCCGATGGGGCGCTCGTGGGCTCACGCCTGTGGGCCACGCAGGAAAGCCTCGCCCCGCAAGGCGCCAAGGACATGGCCGTCGCCACCGACGGCGACGGCACGGCGCGCACGGCCATCTTCGACATCCTGCGCCGCAAGAACTGGCCTGCACCCTACGATTTCCGTGCCCTGCGCAACGCGCTGCACCGGCAGTGGGAAGATCGCATCGACGCCCTGCGCGCCGACCCCGGGGCGGCACGGGCCGCCTACGACGAGGGCGTGCGCAGCGGCAACTTTGAGGTCGCGCACGCCACGGCGGGAGAGGCTGTCGGGCTCATCCACGACCTGCCGGCGGCGGGTGCGCTGGTTCAGCGCATGGATGCGCAGGCGCGGGCGCTGCTGGGTTGAGGGCCTGACCTTCAGAACGATCTGGACGCGCTCATCCGGACCGTCCTCCCCGCGGCTGCTCCAGCCAACGGATACAGCCCACGAACGCCACCAAGCTGAAGGTATAGAAAATATTGCCGCTGTTGTGTGCCAAGAAAACCTGCGTCCAGCCAAAGCCGAAGTAGGCGATGGGCAGCAGGGAGGCCGCCACGCGCACAGCCAGCAGCGAGGGCCGCTGCGCTGGCAGCGCCCGGGCCAGCCGGGTGCGAGTCGGCCACATCACGGCCAGCGGAATCGCATAGAAGGCCAGCAGCACGGCCACGCCGATCAGGCCGCGCTTGGCCCACATGTCCAAGATCTCATTGTGCGCATGCCCATACTCCAGGACCGACGGATGCGCCAACCCCGCCGCGACCATCTTCTGCTTTTGCACGACCACGCCGCTCACGCCCCAGCCCGTCAGCGGACGCTGCGCGCCCATGTGCAAGGCCAGGCGCCACTGCTCCAGGCGCTGACCGGCCGAGGTTGTCGCGCCCTGCTGCGGGTGGGTCCAATACAACGGAACCTCCGCCATGGCCTGGTCCACGCGCGCCCCGAACTTGCCCGCTGCGGGAATCACCATGGCCGCAACACACAGGGCGGCACCAACGGCCGTCCACATGGCCCGCCGACCTTGGCCGTGGCGCCACATCAGGCCCAGCACCACCGCCATCAGCAGGGGAGCCACAACCCATGCACCCCGTGATCCGGACAGCAAAGACGCCAGTACCCCGCACCCGCCCAACAGCCACAACAGCAGAAACTGCCTGCGCGGCCAGGCGCCAAACGAAGCCATGGCCCATGTGGCGATCCCAAGGTACATGGCGATTCCGCCATATTGGATGGCATTGGTATGCCCCATGGCCTTGCTCCACCCCAAGACAAGGGATTGATAGGCGGCAATACCTAAAGCCCCCGCAGCACCCAGCGCGCAACCCCACACGGCGCTGCCTGCATGCACGCCGACCTGGTAGGCAACACCGAGGCACAACGCGGCCAGCCAGTACTTGAGCAGATAGTCCGAACCGGTCCACGACCACCAGCCGTCAAACGACAACCCCCAGATCAACCCCATGAGCACCATCACGGCGCACAGGGCTTTCAACTCGGTCGCCCAGGTCTTGTGGCGGCACAACCCCACGCCCGCCAGCGCGAAAATGACACAAGCTGCTGCGCCATAAGAGTACCCGGAAGGCACGGCCAGCGACAATGCAAAAAAAACAAAGCACGAAATGCTCATTCCGCATCCGACGATGCGCTGGTACAGATTGACCGTATCTTTTCTCATCACACCTTTCGTTCCAAAACACTGCGCGCAATGCCGCAAAGCCCGCTTTCCGCACCATGGCACCTTTTCCCATCCTCTACATCAACCTCGACAAAGATGTTGAACGCAGACAGCGCATGCAAGCCCAGTTCAACCACCTCCAGCTGGCTGCCCAGCGGTTGCCAGCCGTCTGGTGGCCAGACCTGGCGCGAGAGGAGCAAAACCAGTACTACAGCGAGACGCTGAACCAGGCGCAATACTTCAAGGCCCTGGCCAATGGCGAGAAGGGCTGTTATTGCAGCCATATCAAGGCTTGGCAGGCGTTGCTGGACAGCGCCGCACCGGCCATGGCAATTTTCGAGGACGACGTCAAGCTGCTGCCGGACATTATCCCGGCCTTGGAAGCCCTGGCCCAACGAACGACTGGCTGGGACATGATCAAACTGTACAGCCGGGATCAGGAAAAAATTTGCAACAAATTCCCTCTGTTCACCACCCATTCCTTGATCACGTACCAGCGCATCCCCAGCTTTGCGGCAGGCTATGTGATCACCCGTGCCGGCGCCCAGAAGTTGCTGGCATCCCGCCTGCCATTCGGTCGCCCGGTGGATGTGGATTTCCGTTTCTGGTTCGAAAACGACCTGCGGGTCGCCGGGGTCTACCCCTCCGTCATGGCGCTGGATGACACCAGTGAAGTCAGCAGCATTTGGGAGCAACGCGACCGGCTCACGCTGTCGCAACGCCGACGCAAGCTGCTGATGAAGCTGCGCCTGACTCTGGGCAACGCCTTGCACCGCTGACACGCGCCAGGACGGGTTACGAATGCCCGCCCTGCGCCAGAAGCGCCTGGTACTGCGCCCACATATGCGAACGGCCATAGGAGGACAACGCCTTGCGCCGCGCGGCCTGTCCCAGTTGGGCCGCCATCTCCGGCTGCCGCAACAATTGCGCGAGAACCTGTCCCAAGGCGCCAGCATCAGACTCGGGCACCAGACGGCCGGTCAGGCCATCGCTGAGCACCTCGCGCGCACCGATCACATCCGATGCCACGCAGGCACAACCGGCGGCCATGCCCTCCACCAAGGCCAGCGGCATGCCTTCCCAGTGCGTGGACAGCACAAAGATCTGGGTTGCCGCCAAGCGCTGCGGCAAATCACCCACATTGCCCAGAAACTGCACCTGGGCCTGCACGCCCAGTGCCTGGGCCAGTTGCCGCGCCTGCTTCAGCAGGCGCTTCTTGCCACCGCCAGCCAGGTACAGCGTGGGCATCAGGCCCCGCTGCTTCAGCCAGGCCAGCGCCCGGATCAGGGTCGCATGGTCCTTCTGGCGCGCGAAACGCGATGCCATCAGGATCGCGGCGTCGCGTTCAGCCCACGGCCGCATCAGGTGTTCTGGAAAGCGCTCCAGCGCGATGCCGTTCGGGATGGCAATGCATTTGTCCGGCGGGAAACCGTGCGCAATCAGACTGCTGCGCACCCCTTCCGAGACGCCAATGCTGGCCTCGGTACACGGAGCCAAGGCCAGGGCCTGGGCCAGACGGCGCGGGGTGTAGCGCTCGCGCGAGTTGTGCTCGACATGAAAGATCCGCGCCACGCCCTCGGCCCGGGCGGCCTGACGGCCCCAGATATGGTCGCTGAAACCGTGCGCAAACAGCACATCGGGGCGCCATGCACGAATGATCTTGCGCAGCTCCCAGACCGTCAGCACATGCAGCCAGTTCGACACGATGCGGACCTCCAGCCCCTGGTCGCGCAGCGCCTGAACCCGGTCCATGTGTGTGGTGCGCTTGCGCCGCAGCACCAGCAGCACTTCGGTGCCCGGGGTCTGCCGGGCGGCCAGGCACAGATCGATGGCCACTTGCGTGGCGCCGGAAAACCCGCCTGTGACGAAATGCAGGATGCGCATGATTCACCCAAGAAAAAAGCACCAAAGCCGGCCTGATCGAGGCCATGCCTGGTGCCATTCGGCCGACAAAGGCCCGATCAATGCCCGCCCGCGAACACCTCGCCGGCCTTCAGCCGGTACACCGTGCCGCAATACGGGCATTTGGCTTCGCCGGCATGGGCCACGTCCAGGTACACCCTGGGGTGGCTGCTCCAGAGTTTCATGTCGGCCTTGGGGTTGGGACAGAACACGCCGCCCTGGGCGTTCAGGTCTTTGGCCAGAAGTTCAATGGCTGCTTGCGACATGGTCAGACCTTGGTGAGCCAGTGGGCATATTGGGGATTGCGGCCATTGACGATGTCAAAGAACGCGCTCTGGATCTTCTCGGTGATGGGGCCGCGGCGGCCCACATAGTCGTCTTTTCCGATCTCGATGCGATCGAGTTCACGGATGGGCGTCACTTCGGCGGCCGTGCCGGTGAAGAAGGCTTCGTCGGCGATATACACCTCGTCGCGCGTGATGCGCTTTTGCACCAGTTCCAGGCCCAGGTCCTTGCAGATGTGCATGACGGTGTCGCGCGTGATGCCCTTGAGCGCACCGGCCGACAGGTCGGGGGTATAGACCACGCCGTCCTTGACGATGAACACGTTCTCGCCCGAACCTTCGGACACAAAACCCGAGGTATCCAGCAGCAGGGCTTCGTCGTAACCATCATCGGTGGCTTCGGTGTTGGCCAGGATGGAATTGGTGTAGTTGCTCACCGCCTTGGCCTGGCTCATGGTGATGTTGACGTGGTGGCGCGAGTAGCTGCTGGTCTTGACGCGGATACCCCGGGCCATGCCGTCTTCACCCAGGTAGGCACCCCAGGCCCAGGCGGCCACCATCAGGTGGATGTCGTTGCCCTTGGGCGAGACGCCCAGCTTCTTGTCGCCGATCCAGGTCAGGGGGCGCAGGTAGCACGACTCCAGCTGGTTCTCACGCACCACGGCGCATTGGGCTGCGTTCACCTGGTCCTGGGTGAAAGGGATCTTCATGCGCAGGATCTTGGCGCTGTTGAACAGGCGCTCGGTATGGTCCTGCAGGCGGAAGATGGCCGTCCCAGCGGCCGTGTTGTAGGCCCGCACGCCTTCGAAGGCGCCGCAGCCGTAATGCAGGGTATGGGTCAGTACATGGATCTTGGCATCGCGCCAGTCGACCATCTGGCCGTCCATCCAGATCTTGCCGTCACGGTCGGCCATCGAGGGAACTACGGGGCTCATGGGTGTCCTTTGGGTTGCTGGGTGTCGCAAAAGAGCCAATTTTACGGGGCGGCAGATCCCGCATCGCCTTCTGGCGCATCCGCAGGCGCCACAGGGCGTTCCAGCGTCCATTTCACCAGCTTGCCACCGTGGAACTCGCAGGTCACATGCGATTGGGTGCCATCGGTCCAGCGGTAGACCTCGGGTTGTTCGTTTTCGGGCGACTGCAGCACCCCCAGCGAACGCGTCATGGCCACCACATGCATCAGGTTCACCCCCACCTGCAGTTTGGCATTGAGCATGACGGCACTGCCGACATATCCGATGGGGCGGTCGGCCGCCTTGCGCATGACATTCATGAGCCGCGTGAAATGCAGCAGGGCCCACATGAGGACACCCCCGCCGACGGCCGCGACGCCCATCCAGCCATAGGACCGAAAGCCCGCCACCACCACAATCACCAGCCCCACGGGCACCAGGATATTTCGAAAATTCATGGCCCCATTGTCTTACGACGCCGCTCGCCCAGCACTGTGGGGAGTGCGTATGCACAGGTCAAGCAATGCCGCGCACCACGTTCATGGCCTCCTCGACCCGCTCCACGGCGTGGATGGTCAGGCCTTCGATCGGTTTCCTGGGGGCATTGGCCTTGGGCACCACCGCCACGCTGAAGCCCAGCTTGGCCGCCTCGCGCAGGCGCTCCTGCCCGCGGGGCGCGGGGCGTACCTCGCCCGCCAGCCCGACCTCGCCAAAGGCGATGAACCCCTGCGGCAAGGCCTTGCCGCGCAGGCTGGAGGTGATGGCCAGCATCACGGCCAGATCGGCGGCGGGCTCGCTGATGCGCACGCCGCCCACGGCGTTCACAAACACATCCTGGTCCATGCAGGCCACACCGGCATGGCGGTGCAGCACGGCCAGCAGCATGGCCAGGCGATCCTTGTCAAGCCCCACGGAAAGGCGCCGCGGACTGGGCCCGCCGCTGTCCACCAGGGCCTGGATCTCGACCAGCAAGGGCCGCGTGCCTTCGAGCGTGACCATCACGCAGCTGCCCGGCACCGGCTCGCTGTGCTGGCTCAGGAAGATGGCACTGGGGTTGCTCACGCCCTTGAGGCCCTTTTCGGTCATGGCGAACACGCCGATTTCGTTGACGGCG
Source organism: Acidovorax sp. GW835-FHT14B10 (assembly GCF_058793725.1). NCBI lineage: Bacteria > Pseudomonadati > Pseudomonadota > Betaproteobacteria > Burkholderiales > Comamonadaceae > Acidovorax > Acidovorax sp. GW835-FHT14B10. The sequence continues at coordinate 46,234 of NZ_JBXAGC010000016.1, read as the reverse complement.
CCAAAGCGGTTCTTGATGGCGCGCACCAGGCGGAACTGGCTGTGGGTGTCGCCCTCGAAATACAGCACCGTGTCCACCATGTGCTCCAGCACGCGCGGGCCGGCCAGCGCGCCCTCCTTGGTGACATGGCCCACCAGCACCACCGCCACGCCCGACGCCTTGGCGGCCCGCGTGAGGTGCGCCGCGCACTCGCGCACCTGGGCCACCGAGCCGGGTGCCGAGGTGAGCTGGTCGGAATACACCGTCTGGATCGAGTCGATCACGGCCACGGCCGGCTGCATCGATTCGATGGTGGCCAGGATTTTCTCCAGCTGGATCTCGGCCAGCACATTCACCTGGCTGTGGTCCAGTCCCAGCCGGCGCGAACGCAGCGCCACCTGGGCACCGCTTTCCTCGCCGGTCACATACAGGGTGGGCAGCCCCGTGCGCTGCAGCGCATCCAGCGCCTGCAACAGCAGCGTGGACTTGCCGATGCCCGGGTCGCCCCCGATCAGCACCACGCCACCTTCCACGATGCCCCCGCCCAGCACCCGGTCCAGTTCGTCGATACCGCTGGGCGTGCGCGCGATGTCCGTGGCCTCGATGGCCGCCAGCGGCATGACGGCCTGCGCCTGCGCCAGCCCGGCAAACTGCGCGCCGCTGTAGCGGTTCTTGCCCGGTCCCGCCTCCGCCACCGATTCGATCAGGGTGTTCCAGGCGCCGCAGGATGGGCACTTGCCCAGCCAGCGCGGGCTGGTGCCGCCACATTCGGTGCAGGTGAAAAGGGTTTTGTCTTTGGCCATGGGAGCGGGATCTTGCAAAGCGGCTGGCCACTATAGCGGCCAGCAGCGCGCCAGCGGCCGTTACCGCTCCTTCAGGGGCCAAGAAACCATGCGCCCGCGTCCAAGGACCAAACCCCTTACGATGGCGACTCGGGCCCGCAATACCAGCGCGCATGTCGACGCCCCCGGCGCTCAGCACTGCGGAGCCTGCACCCCGCCACCTTTTCAACCTCCACCATGTCCGCACCCACGCTTTACTTCGCCCCCGGCACCTGCGCCCTGGCCGTTCACATTGCCTTGCACGAGGCGCAGGCAGGCCACGAGCTGGTTCGTCTCGACTTCACCACCCAGCAGCAACGCAGCCCCGAGTACCTGGCCATCAACCCCAAGGGCCGCGTGCCCGCGCTGGTGACCGAGCACGGCGTGCTGACCGAAACCCCGGCCTTGCTGGCCTATGTGGCGCAACGCTTTGCGCAGGCGCAGCTGGCGCCGCTGGACCCGTTTGCCTTCGCGCGCATGCAGGAGTTCAACAACTACCTGGCCTCCACCGTGCATGTGGCCCACGCCCACCGCCCCCGCGCCAGCCGCTGGGCCGATGACGCCCACGCCATCGAGGCCATGCAGCGCAAGGTGCCGCAGAACATGGCGGAGTGCTTTGGCGTGATCGAACACCATTACCTGCAAGGCCCCTGGGTGCTGGGCGAACAATATTCCGTCGCCGACGCCTACCTGTTCACCGTATCCGGCTGGCTGCGCAGCGACGGCGTGGACGTGGCGCAGTTCCCCAAGGTGGCCGACCACCGGCGCCGCATGGCCGAGCGCCCCGCCGTGCAACGCGCGCTGGCATAAACGGCACAAAAAAACCCCGGCCCCGGGCGGGTGGCGGGGCTTTCGGCGTTGCCGGCCCGGTCAGTTGACCTTGAGCGCGCGCCAGTCAATGCGGTTGTCCGCGCGGTGCGGCAGCTCCACCTTCTGCGTGGCGGCCCACGGGATCACCTGGTTGTACAGCGGGATGTGCGAAATGAGCTCGTGGTCCTGCACCAGGGCCTTTTCGATCAGGCCATTGCGTGTGGCCGGATCGGTTTCTTTCTTGATGCGCTCGATCAGCGCATCCTGCTGCGGGTTGCTGAAACGGCCCAGGTTGAAGTTGCCGTCGCCCCCGGCGCCCGGCGAGCGGACCAGCGACTGCAGCGAATAGAACGCATCGAACGTGGGCACGCCCCAGCCCAGCAGGTAGATGCTGGCCTCGTTGCGCTGGATCATGGGGAAATAGGTGGCAAACGGCAGCGAGCGCAGCTTGGCCTTCACGCCGACCTTGGCCCACTGCGCCGTGATGGCCTGGCACAGCTGTTCGTCGTTGATGTAGCGGCCTGCGCTGCAGGCAAAGTCCACCTCGAAACCGTTCGGGTAGCCCGCATCGGCCAACAGCTTCTGCGCTGCCTTGGCATCGAAGGGCCAGCGCACATCGGCCTTGGGCGTCCAGCCGTTGACCTGGTGGGCAATCAACGCGCCCGTGGGCTGGGCCAGGCCACGCAATACCACGCGCTGGATGGCGTTGATGTCGATCGCCTGGTACAGGGCCTTGCGCACACGCACATCCTTGAGCGGGTTCTGGCCCTTGACGTTCGAGCCTGGCAGTTCGCTGCGGAACTGGTCCATGCCCAGAAAGATGGTGCGGTATTCGGCGCCTTCCAGCACCTTCAGGCCCTGCGTCTGGCGCACCCGCGCCAGATCCTGCAGGCTGGGGTCGATGATGAAGTCGATCTCGCCCGACAGCAGCGCCGCCGTGCGCGTGGCATCGGACTTGATGGGGGTGTAGACCACCTCGGTCACGTTGGTGGCGAACTTGCCCTTGCCCCACCAGTGCGGGTTGGGCGCAAGCACCACGCGCTGGTCCGGCGTCCACGATTGGAGCACGAACGGCCCCGTGCCCAGCGCGTTGCGGTGGGCAAAGGTTTCGTCCTTGTTCTTGATGTCCTTGGGCTCAACCGACTTGTTCTTCTCGGCCCAGGCCTTGCTGAGCATGCGCAACTCGGTCAGCTGGTTCACCAGCACCGGGTTGGGCACGTCCGAGAAGATGTCGATGGTGTGGCTGTTGACCTTTTCCACCCGGTCGATGCCCTGGGCATAGACCGCGTAGTTGGAGCTTTTCGACTTGGCGCGCTCGAGCGAGAACTTGGCATCGTCGGCCGTGAACTCGCTGCCGTCGCTGAACTTCACGCCCTTGCGCAGGCTCAGGCGCAGCTGGGTGGGACTCATCGGCTTCCATTCGGTGGCCAGCGCGGGCTCGGGCTTGAAGGTCTTGCTGTTGTATTCGACCAGCGTGTCATACACGGCCGCGTGCAGCGCGTTGTTCACGCCCACGTTCTGGGCATGCACGTCCCACGACGACACATCCACGGCACGCGCCCAGCGGAAGGTCGTGGCCTGCGCGGTCAGGGGCAGGCTGGCAGCCAGCGCGGCGGCAAGGAGCAAGGGTTTGAATTGCATGGGCTTGTGCCTCTCAGAAAACAAAACCCTACTGTGACCCAGGGTGGGCGCCACCGGAACGATTTGGTGGTTGTATCCATGTGCGCCGTGGGGTCGGCACCCTGAAAACCGTCGACAAGGCGCCTGCGCCAGCAGCGCCCAGCCTACTGGCGCCGCAGCGCCTGCCGGATGCGCTCCAGCGCCGGCGAGGGCTGCGCCACGCTGCGATCGAACGGGTGCGCGGTGGCTCCGACGGCTTTCAGGATGCGTTGCACGTAGGCACGCGTCTCCAGGTAGGGCGGCACGCCGCGGTAGCGCTCGACCTTGCCCTCGCCGGCGTTGTAGGCCGCGGCCACCAGCGCCACGTCGCCTTCGAAGTAGGCCAGCAGCCAGCGCAGGTAGATCAGGCCCCCACGGATGTTCTGCGCCGGGTCATACGGGTTCTTGACGTTGAAGCGCTCGCTCGTTGCGGGAATCAGCTGCATCAGGCCCTGCGCGTTTTTGGGCGACAGCGCCTGGGTGTTGAAGTTCGACTCGGCGGCCATGATGGCCAGCGCCAGCTGCGGCTCGACCTGGTATTGCGGCGCCATCCTGAGCACCAGCTCCACGATCTTGCGCGGCGCGACCCGCTGGTAGTTGACGCCAGGCTGGGCCACCTGGACCGGGGCGGGCGGTGGCGGCCGCAGGCATTCGGGCACTTCGTCCGTGGCGCCGCCCACCACCTGCAGCATGCGCGCTGCCACGTCCAGGCCCTGCTCGGCGGCGGCCTGGAAGAAAAAGGCGGCCGCCCCATCGTCGCGCACCACACCGCGCCCGTGGGCGTACATCCATCCGAGGTTGTATTGGGCCAGCATGTCGCCCAACCGCGCGCTCGCGCAATAGAGTGCAACGGCCCGCAACGGGTCGCGCGCCACGCCTTCGCCATGTTCGTAGGCGATGGCCTCCTGGCGCAGGCTGGCCGCCCGGTTGGCGTCGGATTCACCGGCCTGCGCCCGCGCCGCGCCCGCACCCCAGGTGCACAACGACACCACCGCTAGCGGCGCAAGGATCGACAGGCTGGCACGCATGGTTTTCAGTATGCGCGTCGTTGCGCCCTTCGTCACGTCCTGTGCCGACGCAGGACGGCCAATAGCCACCCCCGAGAGGGTGCTGTGGACCGTCAGTCCACCGCTGCGGGCACGCGCGGCGCCAGTGCGCACATCAGCTCGTAGCCCACGGTGCCGGCGGCCTGCGCCACCTCGTCGATGGGCAGGACCGTGCCGTTGCCCGCCCGCCCCCACAGCGTGACTTCGCTGCCAAAACCGGCCTCCACGCCCGCTGCCATGACGGGGTTCAGGTCCACGGTGACCATGTCCATGCTGACGCGGCCGACCAGGCGCGTGCGCACGCCGTTCACCAGCACGGGCGTGCCGGTGTCGCAATGGCGCGGGTAGCCGTCGGCATAGCCGCAGGCCGCCACGCCGATGGTGAGCGGTCCCTCTGCCGTGAAGCGCGAGCCGTAGCCCACGGTATCGCCCGCCTGCAGCTGCTGCGTGCCGATGATGCGGGTGGCCAGCGTCATGGCCGGCTGCAGGTCCCACTGCGCCGCCTGGTGCTCGGGGTGGTCGGGCGCGCTGCCGTACAGCACGATGCCGGCGCGCACCCAATCGCCCCGCACCTGGGCGTCGCTGGCATGGCGCAGCGCGGCGGCGCTGTTGCACAGGCTGCGCTCGCCGGGCAGGTCCTGCGTGGCCGCGTTGAACGCCGCCATCTGGTGCGCAATGCCCCGCGCGCCGTCGGCATCGCTGAAATGGGTCATGAACGAGATCTCGTCCACCTGCGGCAGCGCATTCAGCCGCGCCCAGGCGCTGCGGTAGCGCTGTGGCGTGAAGCCCAGGCGGTTCATGCCCGAGTTCAGCTTGAGGAACACGCGGTGCGGCACCTGCGTCTTGTGGGCGGCCAGCATGTCGATCTGGTCGTCGCAGTGCACCGCATGCCACAGCGACAGGCGCGAGCACAGTTCCAGGTCGCGCGGCTCGAACACGCCCTCCAGCAGCAGGATGGGACCGCGCCAGCCCAGGTGGCGCACACGCTCGGCCTCGGCCAGGTCGAGCAGGGCAAAACCGTCGGCGGCACGCAGACCTTCAAAGGCCCGCTCGATGCCGTGGCCATAGGCATTGGCCTTGACCACGGCCCAGGTTCTGGCGTCGGGCACGGCCTGGCGCACGCGCTCGAGGTTGTGGTGCAGGGCAGCGGTATGGATGGTGGCGTGGATCGGGCGCGGCATGGGAATGGTGGGGGAAACGAGCATGGGATTCTGGCATTGCGGGCCCGGGGGGGCGTGATATAACCGCCAGTCACCTGTATGCGGCCTCCCAATTTAATCGGGCATCAGCCTCACTGATACCCCTCCAGCCATTCGATGAAGCGCGGTTTTTACACCATCATGTCGGCGCAGTTTTTCAGCTCGCTCGCCGACAACGCACTCTTCGTGGCCGCCGTCGAACTCCTGCGCACAGGGGGCGCCCCCGAGTGGCAGCGCGCCGCGCTGGTACCCATGTTTGCCCTGTTCTATGTGGTGCTGGCGCCTTTCGTGGGCGCGTTTGCCGATGCCTTACCCAAGGGCAAGGTGATGTTTGCCAGCAACGCCATCAAGATCGCGGGCTGCCTGATGATGCTGTTCGGCTCGCATCCCCTGATTGCCTATGCCGTGGTGGGGCTGGGCGCCGCGGCCTATTCGCCCGCCAAGTACGGCATCCTCACCGAGCTGCTGCCGGCCTCGCAGCTGGTCAAGGCCAACGGCTGGATCGAGGGGCTGACCATCGCCTCCATCATCCTCGGAGTGCTGCTGGGCGGTCAGCTGGTGGGACAGCAGCTGTCGGTGGCACTGCTGTCCATCGACATCCCCATGCTCGATACCGGCGTCGATACCGCTGCCGAAGCGGCCATTGCCGCACTCATCGTGGTGTATGCCCTGGCTGCCTGGTTCAACACGCGCATCCCGCACACGGGCGTGGAGATGCGCCCGCTGCGCCAGGACCCGCAGCGCGGCCTGATCTCCAGCACCCTGGCCCTGCTGCCCGACTTCTGGGCCTGCAACAGCCGCCTGTGGCGTGACAAGCTGGGGCAGATCTCGCTGTCCACCACCACCCTGTTCTGGGGTGCCGGCGGCAACCTCAAGTTCATCGTGCTGGCCTGGGCCGGCGTGGCCCTGGGCTACAACACCACGCAGGCCTCGGCCCTGACCGGCGTCGTGGCCATCGGCACCGCCGTGGGCGCCGTGGCGGCATCGATGCGCATGCGCCTGGACATGGCCACGCGCGTGATTCCGCTGGGCATCACGATGGGGCTGCTGCTGATCCTGATGGTGTTCATCCGCAACATCTGGGTGGCCATTCCATTCCTGATCCTGCTGGGTGGGCTGGGCGGCTTCCTGGTCGTCCCCATGAACGCCCTGCTGCAGCACCGGGGGCACAACCTCATGGGCGCGGGGCGCTCGATTGCGGTGCAGAACTTCAACGAACAGGCCTGCATCCTCGGCCTGGGCGCTTTCTACAGCCTGTCGCTCAAGCTGGGGCTGTCGGTCTTCGGCGCCATCATCGTGTTTGGCGTGGTGGTGGCGGGCATCATGTGGATCATCCAGCGCTGGCATGCCCGCAACTGCCGCAACCATGGCGAGGAACTGCGCCACCTGCTGCACATCGCGCGGCAGGACACCCACCATTGATGCTATTTATTGAATAGCTATTGGCGCTTGATACATGAGCGCTGCCCGCGCTTTTGATGCCTACCATTTTCCCCGTACTGGCCCTGGTGTTCAACGCCTTTGTGTGGGGCGTCTCATGGTGGCCCTTGCGGCAGCTGCACGCCGCCGGGCTGCACCCGCTGTGGGCCACGGCGCTGATGTATGCGCTGGCCCTGGCCTGCCTGCTGCTAGCCCGGCCGCAGGCGCTGCGCAACGCGCGGCAGCACCCCGCCCTGTGGCTGCTGGCGCTGAGCTCGGGCCTGACCAACGTGGCCTTCAACTGGGCCGTGACGGTGGGCGACGTGGTGCGCGTGGTGCTGCTGTTCTACCTGATGCCCGCCTGGTCGGTGCTGCTGGCCTGGAAGGTGCTGGGCGACCGCCCTACGGGCATGGCGCTGGTGCGGCTGCTGCTGGCCTTTGCGGGCGTGGCCCTGGTGCTGCTACCCGCCGATGCCGCATGGACCCGGCTGGCGGCCCATCTCTCGGGCGCCGACCTGCTGGCGCTGGCAGGCGGCTTCTGCTTTGCCCTCACCAACGTCACGCTGCGGCGCCTGCATGCCGTGCCCGGCGATGCGCGCATGCTGGCCATGTTTGGCGGCGGTGCCCTGCTGGCCTGCGCCAGTGCCGCGCTCGGGCGGGCAGCGGGGGCCGTGCCCGCCCTGCCCGCTCCGGCACTGGCCTGGGTGTTGCTGGCACTCGCGCTGGCTCTGGCCTTTGTGCTGGGCAATTACGCCCTGCAGTACGGCGCCGCCCGGCTGGCCGCGGGCACCACGGCGCTGGTGATGCTGTCAGAGGTGGTGTTTGCCAGCGTGTCGTCGGCCCTGCTGACTTCTGCCACGCTGGCACCGCGCACCCTGCTGGGTGGGGCGCTGATCATGCTGGCGGCGCTGCTGGCGGCATGGCCACCCCGGCGCCAGGCCCGCACCTGACAGCCGGGGCAATACCCGGCGCCAGCCGCTACCATGGGTCGTCTGAAAAGGTTCTTTCCCAAGGAGTTGCCCATGACCAGCCTGTATGACCTGGAAGTTCAGCCCATGAGCGGGCCCGCCGTGCCATTGCGGCAGTGGGAGGGCAAGGTCTTGCTGATCGTCAACACGGCCAGCGCCTGCGGTTTCACCCCGCAGTTCGGCGGACTCGAAGAACTGCACCAGCAGTACGGCGACAAGGGGTTGGTGGTGCTGGGTTTTCCGTGCAACCAGTTCGGCCACCAGGACCCGGGCAGCAACGACGAGATCGCCAGTTTCTGCCAGCGCAACTACGGCGTGCGCTTTCCGATGATGGCCAAGATCGATGTGAACGGCGCCCAGGCCTCGCTGCTGTACCAGTGGCTCACCGCCGAAGCCCCAGGCCTGCTGGGCAGCAAGGCCATCAAGTGGAACTTCACGAAGTTCCTCGTGGGCCGGGATGGCCGCGTGATCCGCCGCTATGCGCCGCAGGATGCGCCCCAAAAGCTGGTGGGCGACATCGAGGCGGCGCTGGCCGCCCAGGGATGACCTGCATCACCCTCGCGAGCCGGGGGTCGTGCGGATCGGGATGGGCCACAAGGCGTCTTTTTTGCAGCCAATAGCCCGGCTATTGGCAAGAAAAGCAACGCAGCGGACCACCCGAAGCCGCGCTATCACCGCCCGCGGGGGGTTACGCAGGCCATCCCCAGAGCGCCGCGATCAGTCTGCCGCTGCGGGCGTGCGCTGGCGGCGCGCGCGCTCCAGCATCTGGCCGGTCTGGCGCGGGTCCATGCCGTACATGTCGGCAAAGGCCTCCAGCGTCTGGCCGCTGGCCTCGAAGGCGCGCAGCAGGGCTTCGTCCTTGGCATTGCGGGCCGCCCATTCGGCGAAGGCTTCTTGCAGGATGGCATTGGCCGCTTCATCGCGGCCGGTGACCAGCTCGGTGTAGGCCTCGCGCGTGAGGCCCGAGGCCTCGAACGCCTGGACCATGCGCCTGCGCAGCTTGGGCAGCATGTCTTCGCCCGCCCGGGCCTTGCGGCGGCGAAACACCTCCAGCAGCGCATGGTGCACATGCTCGGGCGCCATGTCCTCGACGGGCTGGCCCGCCAGGTCGTGGCGCTTTTCACCGGCGGCCACGCTCTGCAGGTAGCGGGTGGAGCGGGTGTGGATGCCCAGCGCCACCTTGAGTGCATCGCGCTCGAACAGTTCGGGGTGGGCTTCGAGCAGATCCTGAAAGATGCCGCGCTTGAGCGGCAGGAACACCGCGCCAAACAGATGGGGATAGAGCCCCGCCAGCTGTTCCAGCGCCGGGTGGGTGCGCGGCGGCGTGCGCGACGGTGCCTGCGGGCCTGCCGGCGCCTGGCCCTGGGCACGGGAGCGATCACGGCCGCTGTTGCGGCCACCACGCCCACCCCGGGGGGGACGATTGCCACGCGGGGCATCCGCCGCCGCAGCGGCCTCGGCAGTGGTTGCCGGAGCGCTGTCGCCAGTCTCGGGCAGCTGCAATGCCTGCGGGGCACTGGCAGCGGCTACCGGGGCGGTGGGCGCCGCTGTGGGTTCTTGTTCTGGCACGTTGTCGGTCATGGCGTAGCGGATCGGAGGGCAACAAAACCCTCGATCATGCCAGCGTTGGCGCCAAGGCCCTTCCGATCCGCACCGCAACAACCCATTCAAGGCAAGGGGATGCGTGCCGCAGGCGGCCCCGAAAGTAGCCCCGATATGGGCCGCATGAGAGCGTGCCGCCGTGCGCAACCAAGGCGCACCCCGGAAAGGATGGCCCTCCCTAACGGTTGCTGTTTCCCGGCGGGTCTCGCCGCGATTGCGACTGGTTGCTGCCACCCACCTGCGATTCGCGGTCGCTGCGGCTTTCGGGCGTGCGCTTGCCCTGGTTGATCTGGGTGGGGTCCTGCTCGCCCACCTTGTTGGTGTCGTTCTCGACCTTGCCCGTATGGGGCGCTTGCTTGTCGCGCGGGTTGTGATGGATCGCCATGAAGATCTCCTGTAGGTGGCCCAAGGCCAAAGCTTCCCCGACCACGCCGCAGACAGTACCGCAAGCGAGGCCGCGTTGCAAACCGCAACGCGCCGCGGGATTGACGCCCGCGGCGGTGCCCCATAAAGTGGGTTCTGTTCCGCGCGTGTTCAATCGTTCTCCTCGGAGGAGACACCATGGCTTCACGGATACCCTGTGGCGGCCGGTTGGCTGGCAGGTTCGTCGATTTCCCACCCGACTTTCGCCCCAGGCCACGGCATGGCAGCCCACAGACCTCGCCGGGCCGGCCCCAGACCGCCGCCAACGACCACCTTCACACGCGACGGTCCCGTGGCTGCTCCCTCCGGCGCACGAACCATCCTGTACGGCACGCAGGAGTGGCTGTCCGCCATCGACAAGATGGCACGGCAGGCCCACGGCGTGCTGCGCCGGGGTGCCCCCTGGCGGATCGTCTGTGCACACGCATGATGGAGCGGTATGGCCTGCCACAGCCCTTGCGGCCGGATCTGCAGGTCAAGCGGTATGCGGACGACCTCACCCTGCGCCATCCAGAAACCCAGCGGACAGAGCAGGCACAGCATGCGGCACTGGATTCGCGCGGGCACACGGTGCTGGTCGTGGATGCCGTTTGGTACACCGGGCATTTACTGCTGAAGGTGGTGGACTCTCTGGCACGCAAGCAACCCGCGGCCATCCGGGCCTGCCTGGTGGACCGGGTCACCGCCCGCCTGCCCCTCCATGCCGATGTGGTGGGTGTCCGCCTGGGCGTTGCCCCGCCGGACATCATCGAGTGCCATGTGCCACCCTACGGGCCCGATTTCCGCATGGAGCCCATGCAGCCCGATCGCCAGCGTTGAACCCGACCAAGGCCAACCCATGTTCAAAGACCGCGACGACGCCGCCCACCAGCTGGCAGACCGCCTGACCGCTTTCAGCGCCCAGCATCCCCTGGTGCTGGCCATTCCGCGGGGCGCCGTGCCCATCGGCAAGATCGTGGCGGCACAGCTCGGTGGCGACTTGGATGTGGTGCTGGTGCGCAAGCTGCGCGCGCCCTTCGAGCCGGAAGTGGCCATCGGCTCGGTGGCGGAAAACGGGTGGACCTACATCGCACCTTACGCAGCCGCGGTCGGCGCCGACCCGGATTACATCGCCGCGGAAAAGCAAAAGCAGATGGCCACGATCCACTCGCGCCGGGTGCGGTACACCCCGATCCGCCCCCCTGTGGACCCGCACGGGCGCGTGGTGATCGTGGTGGACGACGGCCTGGCCACGGGCGCGACCATGATTTCCGCGCTGCACAGCCTGCGCCTGCGCCAGCCCGCGCGGCTGGTCTGCGCCATTCCCGTGGCATCGCCCGAGGCCCTGGAGAAAATCCGCCCCATGGCCGACGACGTGGTGTGCCTGCATGCGCCGGCCCATTTCCAGGCCGTGGGCCAGTTTTACCGCCACTTTCCGCAGGTGGACGACGAGGAAGTGATCGCGCTACTGGGCGCCTGAAGCCGGCACCCCCGGTGCCGGCAAATGCTGCGCGAACCAGTCCGCCGCCAGCTGGGCCACGGTCTCCAGCGCCCCCGGCTCCTCAAAGAGATGGGTGGCATGGGGGACGACCGTCAAGACCGTGGTCCCGGGCATGTGTGCGGCAGCGCGCCGGTTGAGCGCCAGCACCTCTTCATCGCAAGCGCCCACCAACAGCAAGGTCGGACACCGCACCCGTGCTAGATCACGGGCGGGCGCCAGATCCGGGCGGCCACCGCGGGACACCACGGCCCGTATGGCGCCCCCCAGCGCCGCGGCCGCACGCAAGGCCGCAGCGGCACCGGTGCTCGCACCAAAATACCCCATGGGCACCAACGCCATCGCTGGCTGGCGCCTGGCCCAGTCGGTCACATCCAGCAGGCGCTGTGTCAAAAGCGCAATATCAAACCGCGTGGCCTCAGCGCGGTCTTCCTCGGGCGTGAGCAGATCGACCAGCAAGGTGGCCAAGCCCCGTTCCCGCAACACCCGCGCGACATGGTTATTGCGCGGGCTGTGCCGGCTGCTGCCGCTGCCGTGGGCAAAGAGCACGAGACCCTGGCTGTCGGGTGGGCTCTCCCATGCGCCCTCGATAAAACCGCTGTCCACCGGAATGCGAACCAGTTGTTGGGTTGCGGATTGCATGGCATGGCACCTCGCTCAAGGGGGCATCGAACATCGCGCTCCTGCCCGCCCGGTTCACCGTACGGGCGTCGCATCGGCAGCGCCCAGCGCCTCGTCCAGCACTTCCACCCAGTGCCGCACGGGGGTGGACGTGCCGCTTTGCAGGTGCGTGATGCAACCGATGTTGGCCGACAGGATGGCGTCGGGGGCCTGCTCGCCAAAGGCTTCGCCCAGTACACCGAGCTTGCGATCGCGCAGCTGGTACGCAAGGCCCGGGTTGAGCACCGAATACGTGCCCGCCGAGCCGCAGCACAGATGGGATTCGTTGCGCGCCACGCGCAGCTGGAAGCCCAGCTGGTTCAGGTGCGTCTCGACGCCGCCGCGCAGTTGCTGGCCATGCTGCAGCGTGCAGGGCGGGTGGTAGGCAAAAAGTACGTCGGGCGGCTGCACGCGGCCCGCCAGTATTTGCGCCAGCTCGGGCAGCATGGCGGGCAGCAGCTCCGACAGATCCCGCGTGAGGGCGCTGATGCGCGCGGCCTTGGCGGCGTACTGCGGGTCGTCCTTGAGGATGTGACCGTATTCCTTGACGGTGACGCCGCAGCCCGAGGCGTTCATGGCGATGGATTCGACGCCGCCCGCCTCCACCAGCGGCCACCAGGCATCGATGTTGGCGCGCATCTCGGCCTTGCCGCCTTCCTGGTCGTTGAGGTGGAACTTGACCGCGCCGCAGCAGCCGGCCTGGGGCGCGATCACGGCTTGGATGCCCACGGCATCCAGCACGCGGGCGGTAGCGGTATTGATGTTGGGCATCATGGCCGGCTGCACGCAACCGGCCAGCATGAGCACCTTGCGCGCATGTTCGCGGGTGGGCCAGGCCCCAGCCGGCCGCAGCGCGGGCACCTTGGCCTGGAGGGCGGACGGCAGCAGGCCGCGCACCGCCTGGCCCACTTTCATGGCCGGGGCGAACAGGGGCGATGGCAGGCCCTCTTTCAGGGCCCAGCGCAGGGCCTTCTCACCCAGCGGCCGGACCACTTTCTCGTCCACGATCTTGCGCCCGATATCGACCAGATGGCCGTACTGCACACCGCTGGGGCAGGTGCTTTCGCAGTTGCGGCAGGTCAGGCACCGGTCCAGGTGCATCTGCGTCTTGCGCGTGGGGGCCTCGCCTTCGAGCACCTGCTTGATGAGGTAGATGCGGCCGCGCGGGCCGTCGAGCTCGTCGCCCAGCAGCTGGTAGGTGGGGCAGGTGGCCGTGCAGAAACCGCAGTGCACGCATTTGCGCAGGATGGCCTCGGCCTCCAGGCCGTCGGGGCGGGCGCGGTATTCGGGGGCGAGTTGGGTTTGCATGGAGTGCAGCCTGGACGAGTCAACAACAAAGATTCAATGCGCGGCAGGGGGCGCGGCGGGCCCGGCCTTGCGCAGCGGATGGCGCAGGCGCGCGCGGTCGGCCCACAGCGGGGGCAGCGACAGGGCCAGCAGCACCAGCGCCAGCGGCACCACAAAGACAAAGCCCACATGCTTGAAGCCGGCCGCCCCGGCAATGCCGCCGATGAGGAACACCGACGCCAGCCCCGCGAACAGCCGCAGCCGGGCCTGGTTGGCGCGCACCTGGTTTTCGAGCGCGGTGCCGGTACGGTTCCAGTAGAGCATCTTGCCCAGCTCGATGCCCAGGTCGGTCACCACGCCCGTCATGTGGGTGGTGCGGATCTGGGAGGAGGACATCTTGGTCACGGTGGCGTTCTGCAGCCCCATGATGAAGGACAGCAGCAGCACCGTCATGGGCACCGCAAACGGCGTGCGCCAGTCGAGCGTGATGGCGCCCACCAGGCCGAACACGAGCATGAGCAACGCCACCAGCACCAGCGGCAGCGCATAGCTGCTGTGCAATTTGCGCCGCAGCGCCCAGTTCACCATCACCGCCGTGGTGGCCGCTCCGCTGATGAAGGCCAGCAAGGCCCCCAGGGCGCTGAGCACCAGCACCATGTTGCCCAGCACGAGGTTGTCGGCCAGCATCGACAGGAAACCCGTCATGTGCGAGGTGTACAGGTTGACCACCAGAAAACCGCCCGCATTCACCGCCCCGGCATTGAAGGCCAGCAGCAGACCGAGCACGCGGTTGCTGGTGCCCGTGCGGTGGTGGCCGGTGAGGTGGCGCAGGCGGCGCATGTTCAGCCTGCGGCGCCCTGGTGCGGCTTCGCTTGCCCGATGTCGCTGGCCACCACGCGCGCTCCCCTCACCACTGCGGCGCCATGCGACCGGGGTTGAAGAGGCCGGCCGGGTCGAAGCTGTGCTTGAGGCGCGCATGGATCTGTGCCAGCGCCGAAGATTTCAGATCCAATGGGCCTGCAACGCTTGATCCATCTGCGCCATCAGCCATGAATAACGCAGCATTTCCACCCACCGCGCGGGCGGCTTCGCGCAACGCATCGCCCTGTGCCAGCGGCGCCTGCACCCAGCGCAGGGCGCCGTGCCATTCGATCAGCGGCGAGGCCCCCTCGGGCAGCGCCAGCACGGGGGCCGTGGCGGGCAGCGACAGGCGCCACAGCGCCTGCCCGGGCCGGGCCCGGCGGGCGGTGAACCAGGGCAGCGTCTGCTCGCGGCAGGCCCGCCAGTCGGGCGCCACGGTGGCGTTGTCGAGCCGCGTGCCGCCCATGCTGCGGCAGGCCGCATCCACCGCCGCCACCGCGCCACGCAGGCGCACAAACAGCGTGCCCACGCCTGCATCCTCTACCCAGCAGCTGGCGTTGAGCGGCAGGGGCAGGCCGCCCCAGGCGTGCAGCCGGCGCAAGGCATCGGCCTGGCTGCATTCAAAGCGCAGCGTGGCCTCGGCGAGCGCCACGGGCAGCACCTTGAGGCTCACCTCGGTGAGCAGGCCCAGCGTGCCCCAGGCGCCCGCCATGAGGCGCGAGACATCGTAGCCCGCCACGTTCTTCATGACCTGGCCGCCGAACGTGAGCAGCTCGGCGCGGCCGTTGAGCAGCACCACACCCAGCAGGTAGTCGCGCACGGCGCCCACGCTGGCGCGGGCGGGACCACTGAGGCCAGCGGCCACCATGCCGCCCACGGTGGCACCCGGTCCGAAATGGGGTGGCTCGAAGGGCAGGCACTGGCCTTTTTCGGCCAGCACGGCCTCCAGCTCGGACAGCGGCGTGCCCGCGCGCGCCGTGACCACCAGCTCGCTGGGCTCATAGCCCACGATACCGGTGAACGCACGGGTGTCGAGCACGTCGCCGCGCAGCGCAAGGCCATGAAAGTCCTTGGTCCCCCCACCCCGGATGCGCAAGGGGGTTTGCGCGGCGGCGGCGGCGCGGACACGGTCAACGATCTGGCGAAGGGCTGTATCCATGCGGCGATGGTACTGCGCCGCCCTCCAATAGAGTGAAGGTGTCGATTTGATTTTTTTGAACGCCGCACGTGAGCGCAATGGTGCCCACGTTCAGCTAACGGCGTTCAGAGCTGCTGAAACACCAATGCATCCACGGCCGTCACCCCCTGCCCCTCGGGCATGATCAGCAGTGGATTCACCTCGGCTTCCGCGACGCGCAACTCCGGCCGGAGAGCCAGCTGCGACAGCGCGCTCACGGTATGCGCCAGCGCTTCCAGATCGCCCCGCGCCTTGCCGCGCAGGCCCGTCAGCGGCTTCAGGGCATTGACCTCCAGAACCATCTCGCGCGCTGTCTCTACCGTCACCGGCGCCAAACGGATGCTGCGGTCTTTGGCTATCTCCGCCCAAATGCCGCCTGCGGCCAGCATGATGATGGGACCGGCGTCGGCATCTACGCGGTAGCCCACCAGCACCTCGCCCAAGCCTTTCTGCATGGGCTGCACCAGCACCTCGTCACAAATTGCTTTAGGCGCCTTCTCGTCCAGGTTGCTTCGCAACGTGGCCATGGCCACGACCAGCTCCTCATCACTGCCAATGTTCAGCAGCACGCCTCCCACCTCGGTCTTGTGTGGAATGTCGGCCGAGCAGACCTTGGCCACCACAGGGTAGGAAAAGGGCAGCGGGTCAGCCTCGCCGCCAAAGCGGCGCAGCACGACGGGCGCGTGCGGCACGCCCACCGCATCAAGGATGCCGTAGGCCTGGACCTCGCTCAGAGTTCGTGCGGGGCCGGGCGCGGGCAGCCGTGGCTCTTGGCCCTGCTGGCGCCGTGCCAGGACGGCGGCAATGGCATCTCCGCAGGCCTCGGGCGAGCGAAAGCACGGTACGCCCGCCGCAGTGAGCGCGGCCAGCGCCTCGGGTGCATCGGGTACCAGCATGGCCGCGAGCGGCTTGGGCTGCCCTGCGCATTCCACGATAGGCTTGACGGCCAATTGCGGCTGGAAGCGTGCAGACGACCCTACTACGGCCAGCACCAGGTCGAACTCGGGCGCCGCGAGCAGGATTTCCAGCGTGCCTTTCATGGTTTCATACTTCGTACCCGCGAGCGTCATGTCAAGCACGCGGCCAGGCGTGCAGGGCAGGCCAGCCTGTTCCAGGCGCTTGAGCGTTTCTGCGGAAGGCGGCTCCACTACCACGCCCCGGATACCGAGCTGGTCCACCGCCATCGCAGCACCGCCGCCGGTGGTAGTGACCACGCCCACACGCTTGGGGGCACTCTCCAGTGGAATGCGCTTGGCGAGCGGGAAGGTTTCGAGCAGCGCGTCCAGCACGCCCACGCGGGCGATCCCCAGGTCTTTGAAAAAGGCATCGGCGATATCGTCTTCGCCCGCAATGGCGCCGGTGTGGGTGGTGGCCATCTCGGCAGCGGCGGCGCTGCGCCCGAGCTTGTAGGCAATCACCGGCTTGCCCGCCCGGTGCGCCGCGCGCGCGAAGGCGCGCAGTTCGGTGCCGTGGCGCATGCTCTCCAGAAACAGCAGGTAGCCCTCGATCGCAGGGTCATCCAGTGTGGCGGCGCAGATCTCGCCCACGTTCAGATCCACCTCGCTGCCCACCGACACCAGCCCCGCAAAACCCACGCCGCGCGCCTTGCCGCGCGAGACCAGCGCGCCGATCATGCTGCCGCTGTGCGAAGCCACGAACACCTTGCCCGGCGGAATATCGGGCTCGGCAAAGGCCGCGTTGGCCGTAAGCACCAGACCCGTGCGCGGATTGACCACGCCCAGGCTGCTTGGGCCCAGGATGCGGATGCCTGTCTCGCGGGCGATCTTGCGTAGTTCTTCCTCGCGCTGCACACCCTCGGCGCCGGATTCGGAAAAGCCGCTCGCCAGAATGGTGACCACCTTCACGCCCAAGGCCGCGGATTCGCGCACGGCCGGAATCACGGTGTCGGTGGGTGTGAGAACGAAGACGTGGTCGGGCACCTCGGGCAGGCTTTGCAGGCTGGGCCAGGCCTGGAGGCCCTGGATTTCCGAGCGCTTGGGGTTGATGGGGTAGATGCGGCCCGCAAAACCTGAGCGCTTGAGAAACTGCACGGGCCGCCCACCCATTTTGCTGACGTCGTCCGAGGCGCCGTAGAGGGCAATGCTGGCCGGATGGAGCAGCGCCTGTGCCAGCGCTGCCGTAGATTCGTTGTGTAGTGTCATTGCGCGTCAATCCTGATGGTTTTGAACTGCTCGCCCCAATGCCCAACTTCGCGCTGGATGTCATTGCGGAACTCCTCGGGATTGTTGCCAATCACGATGGCGCCCAGGGATTCCAGCTTGGCCCGGATCTCAGGCAGCTGCAGCGCCTCCACGACCGCCGCATGCAGCTTCTTGACGATGGCGGGGGACGTGCCTGCTGGCGCCAGCAAGCCGTTCCACGAATCCGAGACCATCGCCGGGATACCCACCTGCGCGAAGGTGGGCACGTCGGGCAGCCCCGACAGGCGCTGCGGGCCAGCCACCGCCAGGGACTTGACCTTGCCCGCTTGCAGATGCGGCATGGCGCCACTTGCGGACACAAAGGCCATGTCCACATGCCCTGCAATCAAATCCGTCATGACGTTGCTGGCCCCTTTGTAAGGAATGTGCGTGAGCTGAACGCCCGCCAGGCGCTGGAGCAATTCGGTCGCCATGTGTTGCGACCCACCCAGGCCGGTGGTGCCGTAAGTGAGCTTGCCGGGTTCCTTTTTCGCCAGGGCGATGAGATCCTTGACGCTGCCCACACCCAGATCGGGCCGCACTGCCAGCACTCCGGGCGAGGAGGATAGCTTGGCAATGGGCGTGAAGCTCTTGACGGCGTCGAACTTCAGCTTCTTGTAGACGTAGCTGTTCATCGTGACCGGAGCAGCGGCTACCAGCAATGTGTAGCCGTCAGCAGGGGCTGCCGCCACGGCTTCGGAGGCGATGTTGGAGCCTGCGCCGGGGCGGTTATCCACGATAAACGGCTGGCCCAGCCGCGTCTGCAGATGCGTAGCCACCATGCGCGCCACCAGATCGGTGGGGCCACCGGCGGAATAGCCCACGATGACGCGCACAGGCTTGGCGGGGTATGCGGCATCGGCCATGGCGGCACCTGCCATGCCCAAAGTCAGCGCTGCGCATGCAGCCACCGAGAAATTGCGACGATTCATATC
Source organism: Acidovorax sp. GW835-FHT14B10 (assembly GCF_058793725.1). Classification (NCBI taxonomy): domain Bacteria; kingdom Pseudomonadati; phylum Pseudomonadota; class Betaproteobacteria; order Burkholderiales; family Comamonadaceae; genus Acidovorax; species Acidovorax sp. GW835-FHT14B10. The sequence goes on along the minus strand of NZ_JBXAGC010000016.1, from coordinate 27,710 downwards.
TGTCTCCTTGTTTTTGTGCTGTCAGCCTTTGGCTGGCCGCTGTGAGAACGTGCGACCAAACACGCCTTCGGCAATGCGGTTCTTCAGGATTTCGATGGAGCCGCCAGCGATCATCCAGCCGCGCGTGCGCCGCACGCAGTACTCCACCAGCGACTCCTGGCTAAAGCCCATGCCGCCCATCACTTGCAGTGCATCGTTGGACACATCCCAGCCGGCCATGTTGCAAGCCAGCTTGGCCATGGCCGTGCTTTGCGCACTGGGCAGGCCATGCTCGCCTTCCATGGCGGCGCGGTACAGCATCAACTGCGCCTGCTCCAGCTTCATGGCCATGTCGGCAAACTTCCACTGCAGTCCCTGGAACTCGCACAGCTCGCGGCCGAACTGCTGGCGCGTCAGGGCATGTTCGCGGGCCGTGTTGAAGGCGTAGCGGCCCAGGGCCAGCGCGCGCGAGGAGTTGCCCAGGCGCTCCACGTTGAAGCCCGAAATCTGCTTCTTGAAGCCGCCCGGCCCCAGCAGCACGTTGGCAGCCGGGATGCGGCAGTCCTCAAAATACAGCTGGCTCCATTGCTCGCCGTTCATGAAGTTGGAAGGCGTACCCACCTGAAAACCGGGGGTGCCGCGCTCCACCAGCACCGAGCCGATGCCGCCCACGCCGGGGCCAAAGCGCACATAGATCAGAAACAGCTCCGCCTCCGGGCTGTGGGTGGAAAAAATCTTGCTGCCGTTGATGACGTAGTGGTCGCCGTCCTGGCGCGCACTGGTTTTGAGCTCGGTGACGGCAGAGCCCGCGTCGGGCTCGGTCATGCCCAGCGAGATCAGCTTGCGGCCTGCCAGCAGGTCGGGCAGAAAGCGCTCTTTTTGCTCGGGCGTGGCGTATTCGACAAAGGTGCGGATAGGGCCAAAGTTGCCCGCCTGCACGATGTCGGCGCTCTTGGGGCAAGCCAGCGCAATCTGCTCAATGGCCAGCACGGCGTGCATCAGCGTGCCGCCCTGGCCGCCATCGGCCTCGGGGAAGGCAATGCCCAGCAACCCCTGCTCGGCCAACAGCGCAGCTGCGTCCCAGGGATAGTGGGGAGAATGGGCACGCGCCAGCGCGCCGTCCTTGAGTTTGTCCTGGGCAAAACGGGCCACCGAATCGGCAAATGCCTGGTGCTCTTCGCTGAGTTTGAAATCCATGTGCGTTCCTGCGGGGTGTGTCAATACCCAGCCATGGTGCCCAGGCCCCTGCGGTTTGAGAACTTCGTGTTGCGTCACGAGCCCCGACAAATACTCATACCACCGCCACTTCTGCGAAGTTCACAGCAAGGCGCACACGCGCGACGATACGTACCCGTGTAAACACCACCGCTGAAACCCATGACCGCCGCCCAACGCTTTGCCGAATTCGCCTCGTCCCTGAACCAGGCCCCTCTTGCGCCCGAAGTCATCCACCATGCCAAGCGTGCCATCGTGGACTGGTACGCGGCGCTGCTACCCGGCGCCATCGAGCCCCCGCCCACACTGCTGGAGCAGGCCCTGGCCGAAGACATCGACAGGGGGGGCGCCCGGCTGGCCCTGGGCCGCGCGGCCACCGTGCGCACGGCGGCGCTCATCAACGGCACCGCCGCCCACACCGTAGAGGTGGACGACATCTACCGCGAGGCCATCTACCACCCTGGCGCCCCCACCATCGCCGCCGCGCTGGCGCTGGCCCAGGCGCGGCAGGCCACCGGCCTGCAACTGATCTGCGCCGTGGTGGCGGGCTACGAAGTCTCCACCCGTATCGGCGCGGCGCTGGGGCGCACGCACTACCGCTACTGGCACAACACCGGCACCGTGGGCACCTTTGGCGCGGCATCCGCCGCTGCCACGCTGCTGGGGCTGGACGCAACGCGCCACGCGCACGCCCTGTGTACGGGTGCCACCTTTGCGGCAGGGCTGCAGCAGGCATTTCGCATGGATTCCATGTCCAAGCCGCTGCACGCGGGCCACGCCGCCGAAGCCGGGGTGCTGGCCGCCTTGGCCGCCGAACGCGGCGTGACCGGCTCGCTCGACGTACTCGACGGCGATGCGGGCATGGGCCGCGCCATGGGCGATGCGCCCGACTGGAACCTGGCCACCGCCACGCTGGGGCAGGACTTCCACATCACGCGCATGACGTTCAAAAACCACGCTTGCTGCGGCCACACCTTTGCGCCCATCGACGGCGCACTGGTGTTGCAGGCGCGCATGGGCGTTCGCTGGCAAGCGCTGGACGCCGTGGAAGTGGCCACCTACGCCCCGGCGCTGGCGGTGGCGGGCAACTTCACCCCCAGCACGGCGGCCGAGGCGCGTTTTTCCATTCCCTTCGTGGTGGCCACGGCCCTGATTCACGGCAGCGTGCGCCTGTCGGCCTTCACGCCCGAGCGGCTGGCCGATGCGGACATCCGCGCACTCATGGCACGCATCCGGCTCAGTGTCGATCCTGAGCTGGACACCCGCTTCCCGGGCCAGCGGGCCGCGCGCCTGCGCTTGACCACCACCGACGGTCGGCAGGCCGAGTACCTGCAACCCACGCGCAAAGGCGATCCGGAGCAGCCCCTGACGGACGCCGAACTCTCCGACAAATTCATGGAGCTGGCTGCACCCGTGGTGGGCGATGGGCGCGCCCGCACCTTGCTGGGCAACCTCTGGGCACTGGACACGCGCACGCACCTGCTGGACCTCTGACGGCCCATGCGCAGCGCCACGTCCAAACTCCTCACGCTGCTGCTGGCCTGGGCAGCGGCGGACATCTTCCGCCGCCTGCACATTCCTGTTCCGTGGATGCTGGGCCCACTGCTGGCCACGGCGCTGGCCACGCTGGCCGGTCTGCCCACCCGCAGCAGCCTGCGGCTGCGCAACGGCGGCCAGTGGGTGATGGGCGCATCGCTGGGCCTGTACTTCACGCCAGCCATCGTGGCCCAGCTGGGCGCGCTGTGGTGGGCGGTGCTGGCAGCGGTGGCCTGGTCGCTGGCGCTGGGCATGGTGTATGGCTACTGGCTGTACCGCTCTTGCGCAGGTCGGTTGCACGGCGTACACGACGCGGCACTGCGGCCCTCGGCCTACTTCGCGGGCGCCATCGGCGCGGCCTCCGAAATGACACTGCTGGCGGAGAAGGAAGGTGCCCGCACCGACCTCGTGGCCGCATCGCACAGCCTGCGCATGCTGATCGTGGTACTGGTCATGCCCTTCGGCATGCTGCTGGCCAAGTCGTGGTGGAACCTGGAAGTGGTCAGCCTCGCCCCGCTGGCCAGCGCACCCTTCACGCTCACTGGCGCGGCCTGGCTGGCGCTGCTGACGGTGGCCGGGGGCCTGGCGCTGCATGTGCTGCGCCTGCCCAACCCCTGGTTTCTCGGCCCGCTGCTGGTGGCCATCACGCTGGCCGCCACTGAAACGGCACCTGTGGCTGTGCCCACGCTGCTGTCGAACGCGGCGCAGCTGGTCATCGGCGTCAGCCTGGGTGTGCGCTTCAGTCCGCAGTTCCTGCACACCGCGCCGCGCTGGCTGGCGCGCGTGGCGCTGGGCACCGCGGGCCTGATCGCGGCCTGCGCTGCGTTTGGCGTGCTGCTGGCCTGGGCCACGGGGTTGCATCCAGCCACCGCCATCCTGGGCACGGCACCGGGCGGCATGACGGAGATGTCCATCACCGCCAAGGCGCTGCAGTTGGGCGTGCCCGTGGTCACGGCCCTGCAGGTGACACGGTTGGTGGCGGTGCTGGTGCTGGTGCGCCCGGCCTACTGGCTGTGGGCGACGCGCCTGCACGCTGGCATGCACTCGCGGCAGTCATGACCAAAGCTCATTCCTCCACGACAAATTGTCGGTTGTGCCTGTGATGGTGCTATGGAACATTCCCTCCAGGAGACACAAATTTATGCACACCATCGATGGCGACCCATCCGGTAGCGCTGAAGACTGGCTGGCCCACCGTGGCCGCTGGGTCAACGTAACCTTCCTGCTCAAAAAGGGCGAGGAAGAATACCTGGTCACCCTGCAAGGCGGGCGCGTTCAGCGCATCCAGCCCGGTCCGCACGTGATGCCGCGCTGGACATTCGCGTTGGTCGCGGGTGAGGACGCCTGGCAACGCTTCTGGGCGCAGGAGCCGCAACCGCGCTTTCACGACCTGATGGCGATGGTCAAGTTCAAGACGCTGCGGGTCGAAGGCGATCCAACCATCTTCATGAGCAATCTGCTGTACTTCAAGGAGCTGGTCAAGCGGCTCGGAGGGCAATTCCATGCGCGTTGAGAAAGAAGCCGTGACCGGCGGCTACGTGAACTTCGAGATCGCGGGCCGCATGTGCCGTGTGTACTACGAGACGGCCGGCAGCGGTCAACCCCTGCTGTGCCTGCACACGGCGGGCAGCGACACACGCCAGTATCGCGCGCTGCTCAATTCGCCTGAACTGACGGCGAGCCACCAGGTGATCTGCTTCGATATGCCCTGGCACGGCAAATCTTCCCCGCCCGAGGGCTGGGAAACACATGAATACCAGCTGACCAGCGCGCTCTATGTGCAAACCATCCTGGCCTTCATGGATGCGATGCAGGTCGAGCGCCCCATCGCCATGGGTTGCTCGATCGGCGGTCGCGTGGTGCTGCACCTGGCGTTGCAGCAGCCGGAGCGCTTCAAGGCGCTGATCGGCCTGCAATCGGGCGCGCACGTCCACCCCTACTACGACCTGGACTGGTTGCACCGCCCCGACGTGCACGGCGGCGAGGTATGCGCCGGCATTGTCTCCGGCCTGATCGGGCCAGGTGCATCGCAACGCGACCGCTGGGAGACGCTGTGGCACTACATGCAAAGCGGCCCCGGCGTCTTCAAGGGTGACCTGCATTTCTACACGGGTGAGGGCGACCTGCGCGGCCGCGTGCAGCAGATCGACACCGCGCGCTGCCCGCTCTACCTGCTCACGGGCGAGTACGACTATTCATGCACGCCCGAGGACAGCCAGGAGCTGGCGCGCCTGATTCCCGGTGCACAGCTTCAGGTCATGCCTGGCCTGGGTCACTTCCCGATGAGTGAGGCGCCGCAGGAATTCCTGCGCCACCTGCTTCCCGTGCTGCAACGCATTCAAACTTCGTAAGGAACTTCATGAAAGTCGGATTCATCGGCCTCGGTCGCATGGGCTTCGCCCTGGCCTCCCACCTGCTGCGCAAGGGCGTTCATCTCACGGTGCACGACATTCAGAGTGCTCCCGTGGATGCGCTCGTGGCGCAGGGCGCCTTGCGTGCGGCCAGCACCCGGGAGCTCGCGGCCGGCGTGGACGTGGTGTTCACCATGCTGCCCGGCCCCAAGCAATCGCGCGCTGTCATCCTGGGCGAGGGCGGCGTGCTGGACGGTCTGCGCGGTGGCAGCTTCCTGGTGGAGCTGAGCACCATCGACACCGATACAGTGGACGAACTGGCACGTGCATCGCGCGAGCGCGGCGTGCATTTCGCCGACGCTCCCGTGGGCCGCCTGGCCGCCCACGCCGACCGCGGCGAATCGCTGTTCATGCTGGGCGCTGCCGAAGCCGACCGCGCCAGGCTGGAGTCCCTGCTGCTGCAGATGGGCACCACGGTGCTGCACTGCGGCGATCCGGGCAGTGGCACACGCATGAAGCTCATCAACAACCTGATGGTGCTGTGCTACTGCCAGCTCAACTCCGAGGCACTGGTACTGGCCAATGCGCTGGGTCTGGATACGCGCAAGACCTTTGATGTGCTGACGGGCACCACGGCGTCCAACGGGCAGCTCAAGGAGAAGTGGCCCGTGAAGGTGCTGGGCGGCGATCTGACGCCGGGCTTCGATATCGCACTGGGCTTCAAGGACCTCACGCTGGCCTGCCAGGCAGCGCAATCGGCCGGTATCTCGCTGCCCATGGGCAACCTGGCGCGCAGCCTGTTTCAACTTGCACGCCATGCCGGCAAGGATGGGCAGGACACCTCGTGCATGACGGATTTCTGGGCCGAGTCCAACGGGCTGCTGCCGCTACGGATGTAGCGCCCTGCATGCAAAAAAATACCCCAAGCAACCAAAAACTTTACAGGAGACAAGCCATGAAACTCACCTACACAAAGGCAACGCTCGCCGCCGCGCTGCTCACCGCCTCGATGCTCGCGCCCGCGCAGGATAAGAGCGCTCGCATCTCGGACGGCATCGTCAAGATCGGCGTGCTGACCGACATGAACGGCCCTTTCATGGACAACGTGGGCAAGGGTTCCGTCGTCGCCACCGAAATCGCTATCGAGGAATTTGGCGGCAAAGTGCTTGGCTACCCGATCCAGATGGTTACTGCCGACCATCAGAACAAGGCCGACGTGGGCTCCGCCCGTGTGCGTGAATGGTTCGACCGCGACCAGGTGGACGCAGCGACGGAACTGGGCAACAGCGCCGTGGCCTTGGCCGCGATGCGGCTCGCGCAGGAGAAAGGGCGCATGTCCATCGTCACCGGCGCTGGAGCGGTGCGCATCTCCAATGAGGACTGCACGCCCAACAATCTGCACTGGGTGTATGACACCTACTCGCTGGCCAAGGTGGGCACGCAGTCTGTGGTGAAGGGGGGCGCCAAGACCTGGTATTACCTCACAGCGGACTACGCCTTTGGACATTCACTGGAGAACGACGGCAAGCAATTCATCGAAGCCGCCGGCGGCAAGGTACTGGGCTCGTCGCGCTACCCATTTCCTGGCAGTGACTTCGCCTCCTACATACTCAAGGCACAGGGCAGCAAGGCCAACGCGGTGGCCATCGCCACAGCAGGGCTCGACTTGCAGAACGCCATCAAGCAGGGCAAGGAGTTCGGTCTGGCCAGCGGCGGGCAAAAGACCGTGGCCATGCTCATGAGCATCATGGACGTGCACGGCGTGGGTCTGAAGGATGCGGGCGGCATGCTGTTCGCCGAATCGTTCTACTGGGACCTGGACGACGCCTCGCGCGCATTCGCGCGCAAGTTCTTCGAACGCACCAAGCGCATGCCCACCGCACTGCAGGCCGGGCAGTACTCGGCCACGTTGAACTATCTCAAGGCCATCGAAAAGGCCAAGTCCGACAACGTGGCCGACGTGATGAAGGCCATCAAGGGCATGCCTATCCAGGATGCCTTCGCCAAGAACGGCAAGGTGCGTGGCGACGGCAAGATGATCCATGACATGTACCTGGTGCGCGTGAAGACACCGCAGGAATCGAAGGCCGCGTGGGACTACTACACCATGCTGGAAACCGTGCCGGGCGAGCAGGCGTTTCACCCTCTCTCCGATAGCAAGTGCTCCCTGGTCAAGTCGTGATGTCCACGCCATGAACCAAGTCTGCTACCAGGTCCTCGCAGTGAAGTACGCCACGGTGGATCGGGCCCGGGGCAGCAATTTCCTGCACCCTGCCCCCGGTGACCCCGAGGCGCCGATGGCGCTGGACTTCTTTGTCTGGCTGATCCAGGGACCGGGCGGCGCGGTACTGGTGGACACGGGGTTCAGCTCCGCCTCGGCGCTCGCGCGCGGGCGGCGCTACCTGGTCTCGCCGCTGGAATCGCTGCGCCGCCTGGGCCACGCTCCCGAGGGGATCCGCGACGTGGTGCTTACGCACCTGCACTACGACCACGCGGGCAACATCGGCGAGTTCCCAGCCGCCACCGTCTGGGTGCAAGACCGCGAAGTGCGCTACGCAACGGGCGACTGTATGTGCGATCCGAAGCAGAACCACTTCTTCTCGACCGATGACGTGGGCGTTCTCATCAAGCGCCTGTACCAAGGCAATGTGCGGCTGGTTGATGGATTTCACCCACTGCGTGACGGCATCGAGTTGCACCGCGTGGGCGGCCATACCGACGGCCTCCAGGTGGTGCGCGTGCGCACCGCGCGCGGCTGGGTGGTTCTCGCGTCCGATGCTGCGCACTACTACGAAAACTTGACGCGGCAAAACCCTTTCCCTGCCATCTTCAGCCTGGAAGACATGCTCACTGGATATGCACATATCCGTGAACTGGCGGATGGCGAAGACCTCATCGTGCCAGGCCATGACCCCGCAGTCTGCGCACGCTTCAAGAGTGCAGATATCCCCGGCGTCCACGCCTGGCATATCGCCTGACAACTTTTATGAATGAAGACACATTGACATGAATTCAAACCACCAAAGCAAGCGTTCTTTCCTTCTGGGCTGCGTGGCCCTGACCCTCGGCAGTTCGGTCTTCGCCCAAACAGCAGACAGCGACTGGCCCACGCGACCCGTCACCATCGTCGTCGGCTTCAGCGCGGGCGGCCCCACCGACGTGGTGGCGCGCATATTGGCCGACAACCTCTCCACTCAATTCAAGCAGAGCTTCGTAGTGGACAACAAGGCCGGCGCATCCGGCGGCGTGGCAGCCATGCAGGTCAAGCAGGCCGCGCCCGACGGATACACGTTGATGTTCGGCAGCAGCAGCACGCTCTCTATCATTCCCACCCTGCAAAAGACCGGCTACAACCCGCTTCGGGACTTCACCGCCATCGGCCTGGTGGCGAGCTATCCGTACTTCCTGGTGGCTCCCGCTTCGTCGAACATCACCTCCCTGGACGAATTGCTCAAGCAAGGCCGCAACCCCTCATCGCGCCTGAGCTACGGCTCCGCCGGCAACGGCGCGGTCAACCACCTCGCCGCCGAGTGGTTCAAGCACGAGGCGAAGATCAACGCGGTGCACATCCCCTACAAGGGCGACTCCGCCGCGGTCACCGACCTCGTGGCAGGTCGGCTGGATTTTGCCTTCCTCGCGGGCTCCGTGGCGCTGCCACAGACCAAGGCCGGCAAGATGCGGCTGCTGGCTTCTGCGAGCGCCGTACCCGGGCGTGGCGGCGACGGTCTGCCAACGCTGGGCGAGCAGCGCTTCAAGGGCTACGCCGCCGAGCCGTGGAACGGACTGATGGGTCCCAAGGGCATCTCCCAGCCCATCGTCGCCAAGCTCAACGCAGCCGTGAACCAAATCATGAACCGCCCGGACGTGGTGGCCCGCCTGGCAACCATGGAGCAATACCCGCTCACGGGAACGCCCCAACAATTCACCGACCATATCAAGGCGCAGACCGAACGTTGGGCTGCAGTGATCCAGTCGGCCAACATCAAGATGGAAGAATAAGCATGTCGTATTCGCAATGGATTGCTGGCGAGTTCCGCCAGGGCGCATCCACCCAGCGTTTTACCGTCATCAACCCCAGCACTGGCCAGCCGCTGGGCGATTACGCCCACGCGACGCAGGCAGATGTGCAGGCCGCCATCGACGCGGCAAGCCAGGCGCTGCGTACCTGGAGCAAGACCTCGGCCCTGGAGCGATCGACGATGCTGCGCCGCGTAGCCGCACTGATGCGCGAGCGCGGGGAGGCCATCGGCACGCAGATTGCGAGCGAACTGGGCAAACCCCTGGGCGAGGCGCAAAAGGAAGTGGTGACCGCCTCCGAGATGTTCGAGTGGGCGGCCGAGGAGGCGCGGCGCATCTATGGTCGAACCATTCCCGCACGCACCGCGGGCGTCACACAGACCATGGTGCTGGAGCCCATTGGCGTGGTAGCCGCGTTCGCGGGCTGGAACGCGCCCGCCATCACACCGGCGCGCAAGATCAGCGGCGCGCTGGCGGCGGGCTGCGCCATCGTCATCAAACCCTCGGAGGAAACGGCGGGCGTGGCGCTGCACATCGCGCGTGCGGTACAGGATGCGGGCGTGCCCGACGGTGTCGTCAACATGGTGTTTGGCGATCCCGGAGAAATCGCCGACCAGCTCTGCGCCTCGCCGCAGGTGGCCATGGTCACCTTCACGGGAGCCACCTCGGTCGGCAAGCAGATCGGCGCCCTGGCCGCGCGCACGATGAAGCGTGCCACGCTGGAGCTGGGTGGCCATGCGCCAGTGATCGTCTGCGACGATGCCGACGTGGACCGCGTGGTGCGCATGGCCGTGGCCACCAAGTACCGCAATGCGGGCCAGGTCTGTACATCGCCCACGCGCTTTCTGGTGCAGGCGGGCGTGTTTGACGCTTTTTGCACACGCTTCGTGCAGGCCGCACAGGCCGTGAAGGTGGGCGATCCCTTCGATGCGGCCACGCAAATGGGGCCGCTCAAGAACCTGCGCCGCCTGCAAGCCATCGAGCAGCTGGTGCAGGATGCGCGCAAGCGGGGTCTGACCATCGCCACGGGCGGCGAACGCATCGGCACCGAAGGCTTCTTCTACCAGCCCACGGTGATCGTGCGGCCCTCGCTCGATTGCGATGCCGCCAACATCGAGCCCTTCGGACCGGTGGCGCTGATCAGTCCATTCACGGAGTTGGACGAAGCGATTGCCGAGGCCAACCGCCTGCCCTTCGGACTGGCGGCCTATGCGTTCACCAATCACCTGGAGCGCTCACACCGCCTCGCGGGCGAGATTGACAGTGGCGTGGTCTGCATCAACGAGTGGCAGGCCTCACTGCCCGAAACTCCCTTCGGCGGCCACAAGGACAGTGGCCTGGGTTCGGAGGGCGGTATCGAGGGCCTGCAAGAATTCCTGCGCGTCAAGTGCGTGCGCCAGGGGGTGTCGGCATGACCCCGGTGCTGGGCTTCGTCGGAGTGGGCGTGATGGGCGAGGGCATGTGCCGCAACCTGCTGCAGAAATGCGGGTTGCCGGTGCACGTGGCTGACGTGCAGGTCGAGAACGTGGCGCGCCTTGCGGCGCTGGGTGCGGTGGCGTCGAGCGTGCCGAGGCTGCGCGACACGGCGCACACGGTGTTTCTTTCGCTGCCTTCGATCGATCAGGTGGAAGCGGTGTGCTTTGGCGCCGAACCGCTCATTGTTCCAGGCGGAACGGTGAAGACCGTGGTGGACATGAGCACCAGCGACGTGCCGCGCACCCGCGCGCTGGCAGAGCGCCTGGCCGCACACGGCGTGCGGTTTCTCGATGCACCCGTGGCCCGCAGCCGCGAGGCCGCGAACAACGGCACGCTGCTCGTCACCGTGGGCGGACCAGACGACCTGTTTGAGTCCGTGGCGCCATGGCTTCGCTGCATGGGCTCGGACGTGGTGCACTGCGGCAGTGTGGGCGCCGGGCAAGTGGTCAAGATCATGAACAACATGGTGCTGCTGTCCACGGTCAACGCGCTGGCCGAGGCCATGGCCATTGCCGAGGCCGCTGGCGTGGACAAGGCGCTGCTCGCCAGCGTGCTGCGCCTGGGTTCAGCCGATTCGTTCGCGCTTCGGCTCACAGGCGAAAAGCTGGCGAAGGACGAGTTTCCCGAAAAGCTCTTTCCCACGGCCTACGCGCTCAAAGACCTGCGGCTCGCACTGGCCCTGGCGCAGTCCTCAGGCATCACACCGGCAGTGGCCCAGGCCACGGCGGCGTTGCTGGATAAGGCCTGCGCGCGCGGCTATGCGATGAACTACTACCCGGTGATCTATCGTTTGGTGCGTGCTTGAAAAAGCATGGCATCTTGCGCTTACCGGCTATGTTTCTGCATTAAAACTGCCTGAAAACATTGCATGCAAAGCGCAAGCAGATCATGTTTGCATAGTTACCCCGCCTCGCGCATCAGCCAGTCCTTGAACGCCACGATTTTGTCGGAGTGACGCTGCAGCGCCGGGGTGACGATGTATTGTCCCTGGCCTGTGCGCAGCGGGCGTGCAAATGGGCGTACCAGGCGGCCAGCCTGGAAATCGGCGTCCAGCATGTGCTGCTGGCCGATGGCGATGCCCAGGCCGTCCATGGCCGCCTGCCAGGTCAGGATGGAACTGCTGAAGACCATCTTCTCGGCGGTCTCGAACATGCCGGGCATGCCGGCGTATTCGAGCCAGCGCGGCCAGTCGTCCTTGCGGTACCTGGAGACCAGCAGGCGCTTGCCGCGTAAACCCTCGGGCGTGGCCGCTCCCTCGATGAAGCCAGGCACGCAGACCGGCTCCACGATGTCCTCTATCAGCAAGGTGGCTTCGGCGTCGGGCCAGGTGCCGTTGCCTAGCACGATGGCCAAATCGCACTTCTCTGAACCGAAATCCAGCGGCGCGTTGCTGTTGAGGATGGACACCTCCACGTCCGGGTATTGGGCCTTGAAGTGCGGCAGACGCGGGATCAGCCAGCGCGCCGTGAGCGTGGTGTAGGTGCGCAGGCGGATGACGTTGTTGGAATACTTTTGCGTGATGGCAGCCGTAGCGGCAGCAATCTCCTCGAACGCCGGGCCAATGCGACGGGCGTAGGTTTCGCCCACTTCGGTCAGGCGCACGCCCACCCGTTCGCGTGCAAACAACTGCACGCCCAAATACTCCTCTAACACAGCCACCTGGCGACTCACCGCCGACTGGCTCACATTCAGCTCGCTGGCCGCCAGCGTGAGGTTGTTGGTGCGCGCAACAACTTCAAAGACCTTGAGGGGGTTGAGGGGAGGGATTTTCATCAGGAGGTCATTGTCTCTCCTCCACGTCAGGCCGATCAAGCTAGCTGCGGTCAACGTGTTTCCGATGGGAATCTATGCCCCCCACTTTTGCGAGAGTTGATGGCGTGGTGATCCGTCAGTTCCCGGCTGTCGCGTGCCTGAATCGTATGCAGTGCACTTGCTCGCCAATGTCCGGACCATGTACGCGAGCTCATGGTCAATGCCGCATTCATTTCTACCAGTAACGTGAACACGGTCAACGATCTGGCGAAGGGCAAATTACATGGACTGCATGGTAGCGGCACCACCAATGGGCATGCCGGATGGGGCATTTGAATTTTTTGACTAGGGGCTATGCATTCCACAGGTGCGCCGTCCGGTCTGGGCGCAAGCTGTTGCTTCGCCCAGCAAAAAGGCCCGCCGAAAGGGCGGGCCAGGACCTGGAGGTTTCCCCCTCCATCGTTAGGCGCTGCGGCGCCACCAGACACCGCAGCGCGGGGGCGTTCAGCGGTTGTACGCTGTTTCGCCGTGCGAAGTGATGTCCAGCCCTTCGCGCTCGGCTTCTTCGGCGACGCGCAGGCCCACCAGCAGATCGGCGATCTTGTAGGCGATGAACGAGACCACGCCCGACCACACGATGGTCAGCAGCACGCTCTTGGTCTGGATCCACACCTGGGCACCCATGGCGAAGGTGTCGGGGGTGAGACCACCCGTGCCACCCAGGTTCTGCGAGGCAAACACCCCGGTCAGGATGGCACCGAGGATGCCGCCCACGCCATGCACGCCGAACACATCGAACGCATCGTCGGCGCCCAGCATCTTCTTGAGGCCACCCACGCCCCACAGGCAGATGACGCCAGCGATCAGGCCCATCACGATGGAACCCATGGGGCCCACGAAACCGGCAGCCGGCGTGACCGCCACCAGACCGGCCACCGCACCCGAGGCGGCACCCAGCATGGAGGCCTTGCCCTTGTGCAGGGCTTCACCGGCCAGCCAGGACAGCGTGGCAGCGCCCGTGGCCAGGATGGTGTTGATGAAGGCCAGGCCGGCTGCGCCGTTGGCGGCACCGGCCGAGCCGGCGTTGAAGCCGAACCAGCCCACCCACAGCAGCGAGGCACCCACCATGGTCAGCGTCAGGCTGTGCGGGGTCAGTGCTTCCTTGCCGAAACCGATGCGCTTGCCCACCATGTAGGCGCCCACCAGACCGGCAATACCGGCATTGATGTGGACCACGGTGCCGCCAGCAAAGTCGAGCGCGCCGTCCTTGCCCAGCAGGCCGCCGCCCCACACCATGTGGGCCATGGGGATGTAGCTGAAGGTGAACCACAGCACGGCAAAGATCAGCACGGCAGCAAACTTGATGCGCTCGGCAAACGAACCCACGATCAGCGCCACGGTGATGGCGGCAAAGGTGGACTGGAAGGCCACGAACACGTATTCAGGAATCGTCGGCAGCAGCCCCGACAGCGTGTCTGGCGCAATGCCCTTGAGGAAGAGCTTGTCGAAGCCGCCGAAGAACTGGCCCTCACCGGCAAAGGCCAGGCTGTAGCCATAAATGGCCCACAGCACGGTGATCAGCGCAAAGATCACGAACACCTGCACCAGTACCGACAGCATGTTCTTGGAGCGGGCCAGGCCGCCGTAGAACAGGGCCAGGCCCGGAATGACCATCAGGATCACGAGCAGGGTGGAGGTCAGCATCCACGCGGTATCGCCGGAATCGAGCTTGGGCACGGGTGCTGCAGGGGCCGCATCGGCAGTGGCGGCTGCGGGTGCCGCGGCGGCATCGGCCGGCGCAGCCACGGGGGCGGCGGGCGCTGCGGCTTCTGCCGCCGGAGCAGCAGCGGTGGTTTCGCCCGGGGCGGGCGCCTGGGCCAGGGACATCGATCCTGCGCACAGCAGGCCCAGTCCCAGGATGAAGGAAGCAAGCAGTTTTTTCATGGCATGTTCTCTCTGTGGAATGCAGCGGGCCCTGGGGCGCGCTTAAAGGGCTTCCTTGCCGGTTTCACCGGTGCGGATGCGCACCACCTGCTCCAGATGGCTGACGAAAATCTTGCCGTCACCAATCTTGCCGGTGCGCGCTGCGCCTTCGATGGCTTCGATCACGCGGTCCACCAGCTCGTCGGCCACGGCGGCCTCAATCTTGACCTTGGGCAGAAAATCGACCACGTACTCCGCGCCGCGGTACAGCTCGGTATGGCCCTTCTGGCGCCCGAAGCCCTTGACCTCGGTTACCGTGATGCCTTGCACCCCGATGTCGGAAAGGGCTTCGCGCACTTCGTCGAGCTTGAAGGGTTTGATGATGGCTGTCACCATTTTCATTTGGGGTTCCTCCGATGGGGGCGCCTGCGCGCCCACTGTGAATTACAGGGTTTTGGTGAGCGTGGCGATCACGCGGGCTTTGTTGACGGATCCGAAATAGTCTTTCTTATTGGCACCCACGATGGCGGCACCCAGTGTGAGGCCGTTGCCGAAGTCGTAGGCGCCACCGAATTGATAATCCATGTAGTTGGGCACGCCGCTGTCCTGGATGTCACCGGAAAAACGGGTCAAGCCCAGCGCTGCCTTCAGCGTCACCTTGGGCATTACTTCCTGGGCCACCGCGACGTTCAGGTAGCCGGTGTTGCGTCCCCGCAGGCCCGAGCCGGACTTGGCGCCCGCCCAGCCGAAATAGTCCTTGGACACGGTGTGCGAGTACTTGGCCGTGAGCGGGCCATAGGTGGCAGCGCCATAAAGTTCGGTGGTGTTGCCGCTGGTGTTGCCGGGATACAGATAGCTCAGGGCACCCACATCCAGGTCCACCTCGCCGGCCTTGAATTTGTAGCCGCCATACAGGTCGGATTCCAGCGAGTTGCCGGGCAGCCAGTTCACGCTGGAGTTCCAGTTGCCGACATACCAGCCGGTGTCACCAAAGGCATAGTCGAAACCGCCCTGCAACGCGGGCTTGAAGGCGCTGACCTTGCCGGTGTCCTGGTCCTGACCCCGGAACTTGTAGTTGCTGGTCATGCTGACATTGCCGGTGAGCTGGGCACTGGCCAGCAACGGCAGGGCTGCAGCACAGGCAACGGTCAGACGCTTGATGGATGCGCGGATCATGGTTCCTCCGGTGTAATGAAGAGTGGGGACAGTTGTGCAAAGCACGGTCCGTGCCATGTTGCGGATCTCCAGGGCGACAAGGTCCGCACCCACGGCGTGCATTCGCCCTTACATTGGCAGTGGCGCCGCACCGCTGCACCCCCTTGGTGCGCAACGCCGCCAGCAGGCAACAAACGTCCACCCACCGCACCCATCTGGGGAGAAAACCGTTCATGAGTCTTGCATTGGTGCAAAGTCGCGCGCTCCTGGGGCTGGAAGCGCCCTCCGTCACCGTTGAGGTGCATCTGGCCAACGGGCTTCCCAGCTTCACCCTGGTCGGCCTGGCCGATCTGGAGGTGAAGGAAGCGCGCGAGCGGGTGCGCTCGGCACTGCAGAACGCAGGGCTGGAGTTCCCCCACAACAAGCGCATCACGGTCAATCTGGCGCCCGCCGATCTGCCCAAGGATTCGGGTCGGTTCGACCTGCCCATTGCCCTGGGCATCCTGGCCGCCAGCGGGCAGATCGACGCCAACCGCCTGGCCGGCCATGAATTCGCCGGGGAGCTGTCGCTGTCCGGGCAATTGCGCCCCGTGCGCGGCGCACTGGCCACCAGCCTGGCGCTGCGGGCCCACGGCGTGGCGGTGCGCCTGGTGCTGCCGCCCGGCAGTGCCGAAGAGGCCGCCCTGGTGCCCGGCGCACAGGTGGTCCGCGCCCGGCACCTGCTCGATGTCGTGCGGCAATTCCTGCCGGCAGGCAGCCAGGCATCCATGGACGACGCCAGCACCCCGGACGACGGCTGGTGCCTGCTGCAACCCGCGCCGCTGGCCACACAGGTGGCCTATGCCGATCTTTCGGATATCAAGGGCCAGGCGGCATCCAAGCGCGCACTGGAGATCGCGGCCGCTGGCGGGCACAGCCTGCTGATGATGGGGCCGCCCGGATCCGGCAAATCCATGCTGGCCCAGCGCTTTGCCGGGCTGCTGCCGGCCATGACCATGGAAGAAGCCCTGGAGAGCGCCGCCGTGGCCAGCCTGGCCGGGCGCTTCACCCCCGCGCGCTGGGCGCAGCGACCCACCTGCCAGCCGCACCACACGGCATCGGCGGTGGCGCTGGTGGGCGGGGTTTGTGAATTACAATAATTTTTAAGACTCTACAATATTTAATGCGACCACAAAGGCTGTGATGCCCGCCCTTCGGCGAGAACGCCGAGTCCCGGATGATCGACATAGCGCAGGGACCGGATCGCGGTGCGGACACGGCCGCAGCATTCGTTGCAGAACCGACCTGGGCTTGGCCGCTTCAGGCTGATTGCTGCCACTTAGGTTCGACGGCAGAGTCCATGGGCGCCAACGCAAGCGGTCGCTTACCGGTCAGGATCTCAAGCGACCGATCGATTACCTGTACCGGTCGTTCGGCACTGTAGCGAAGTGCAAAGTTCTGGAATGGCCCTTTGCGTCACGGACGAAACGGTGTTCTGGACCATGGGCAGGCCTTCTTCAAGCGCCAGCAGGGAGGGCGAATCACTTCTTTTGGTCCTTCAGTGTCCGTAGCGCAATACCCGCCACCCGGGTTCCCAGTGCTCCTCAAAGTGCGTGATAGACGGGCAATAGTTCACTTTGACCTGATGCTGTTGCAACATTCTGATCATTGCTCTCGCCGCAAATAAAGAAGGAGACAAGGGGTGGCCGTTGGATCGCAATGCCAAGACATCGCGCGCGGTATGTGGATATGCGGCAGTCTTGACCTCGCCATCCGCATCCGGCATTTGTGCAGGTGAGCCTGCCGTGAATCTCGTTGAAGGTGCGTGGATAAGCTTTGAGCGCCGACTGGCGAGCTGCTCAGGCCTGACCTCGATGGAGTCACATTTCATGGCGCCGTGTTCTCGGCGCCAGATACCTGGTCGACAAATGCCAGCAGCGAAGCGGTGGGCTGTTTGTCGCGATGCACGACCAGGTGAGATTGTCGGAGCTGCCGCGGCAAGGTCGTGGCGATGCGGCACAGGCGGCCGGCCTCCAAAGCGTCGCTCACGACCCACGACGAAAGGCAGGCCACGCCCATACCCGCCTCGGCCGCATGTTTGATCGCCTCCGAACTTCCCAGCTCGATGCTTCGACGGTAGGAGCGCAAGTGGGGCAGCAGACTTTGGTCGGTGGCCTCGCGCGTTCCCGAGCCCAACTCACGCACCAGCCAGACCCCTTCACGCAGTGTCCGCATTGGCACCCGCTCGCCGGCCAGGCTCATTCGTGCCCACGCGCTGTCGGGCGATGTAACGACCACCATCTCGTCCTGGTGCCATGGCGTGACGGCCAGCGCCGCTTGGTGGCAAGGCCCTTCGATCAGGCCCACGTCCAGTTCAAACGCAGCGACCGCGTCACAGATGGCCGCCGTGTTTCCGATCACGACCTTTGAGCGCCAGGCACTGGCATGGCCCGGTTGCGCTGCGACAAAACGGGCCAGCAGCCTGGGCAGCACATAGTTGCCGATGGTGGTGCTGGCGCCGATGCGCAGCGACTGGGCCTGGGCGCTGCCATCGCGGGACATCAGCTCGATGCCGGCGGCACCGTCCAGCAGCGCCAGGGCCCGCGGCAGTAACGCACGGCCGTTGTCGTTGAGCAGCAGGCGCTTGCCCGCGCGGTCAAACAGGTGCAGCGACAGCAGCCGCTCAAGTTCATTCACGGCCGAGCTGGTGGCCGACTGCGACAGCGCGATCTCGGCGCTGGCTGCCGTGGTAGTGCCGCTGCGCGCAACCGCCACGAAGATCTGCAGCTGTCGCAGCGTGAGGCGAAGGGTATTCATGGCGGATTCGTCTGCAAAGCGATTGGATGGGTACATCTTAGCGATACAACCCGTTTGACGGGTCATCTATGAAGCCGGAAGCTTCGTCCTCATGAACTTCAACCGGAGGCAAGCAGCATGACCATCAACGTACTTCGTGAGCCACGCACATCGGCCTCTGCATCGGCTTTCGCACGCATGCTCCCCGGCCTGGCCCTGAGCGGCGCCTTGGCTGCCACCGGTATCGCGCTGGGCCGCATCGCCTGGCTGCAGGACCATGGCTTCAGTGCGCTGACGCTGGCCATCGTGCTGGGCATGATCGTGGGCAACACGGTTTACCCGTGGGCCCCGCGCTGGGCGGTAGCCAGCGGCGCCGGCGTCAACTTCTCCAAGCAGAACCTGCTTCGCCTGGGCGTGGTGCTGTACGGCCTGCGGCTCACCGTGCAGGACATTGACCATGTCGGCATAGCTGGTGTCGCCATCGACGCGATGATATTGGGCTCGACCTTCGCACTGGCCTGCCTCATCGGCACGCGCTGGCTGGGCCTGGAGCGCAAGACGGCGATGCTGATCGGCGCTGGCAGTGCCATCTGCGGCGCTGCTGCGGTGATGGCCGCCGAGCCGGTGGTCAAGGCGCGCGCCGAGCAGGTCACGGTGGCGGTGGCCACGGTGGTGGTGTTCGGCACGCTGGCGATCTTCCTGTACCCGGCGCTGTTCGAGCTGAACCGGCACTGGGCGCTGATCCCCGGCGGCGCCAACGGGTTCGGCATCTACGTCGGATCGACCATCCACGAGGTGGCCCAGGTGGTGGCCGCAGCACGTTCGGTGGGCCCGGACGCAGCCAACTCGGCCGTCATCGCGAAGATGGTTCGAGTAATGATGCTGGCGCCGTTCCTGGTGATGCTGTCGGCTTGGCTGGCGCGCGACAGCACCCTGCAAGCCCTGGTGGAGGCAGAGCATGCTCACGCCAAGGGTCAACTCGCTGTGCCCTGGTTCGCCTTCGGCTTCGTCGCGGTTGTGTTGCTCAATTCGCTGCAATGGCTGCCGGCGTCGGTGGTGGCAGTGACGACCGAGATTGACACCGCGCTGCTGGCGATGGCGATGGCTGCGCTCGGCCTAACCACGCACATCGGCGCCATTCGCAAGGCCGGGGCCAAGCCGCTGCTGCTGGCGTTGATCTTGTTCGGCTGGCTCATCGTCGGAGGCGCGCTCATCAACCGCTGGGTGCCGGCCCTGGTGGGCTGAAGCCTCGAATTCACGGCCCAGGGCCCTGACCCTAAATTTCTTTGCACGCTCTGGAATAAACCGCATGCCGGCGCCGTCTGCCCTTGTGTCGGGACCTCTCGGACCCTTCATCCAGCACTCACCGCACTTCACTTCACTTCACTTCAAACCCACCCTTCATCGGAGCCCACAATGTTCAAGACTTTCGCTTTCGCCGCCACCGCCCTGACGCTCGCCGCCGGCAGCGTCTTCGCCGCCCCCAGCGACGACGCCCGCACACACTTCCAGGCCATCGCCTCGGGCGACACCCAGATTGTCATGCGTGCCTATGCCGACCAGGCCCAGCTGAACTGGGTAGGCGGCCCACTCGACGGCACCTATGCCACCACCGATGCCATTCGCGGCACCTGGGAGAAGTTCGGCAAGGCCGTCGGCCCACTGAAGCTCACAGTCGGCCAGATTGAAGAGTCGGCCAACCCCAAGGGCGCCACCGTCTCGGCCAACGTCGTCTTTGAAGGCAAGATGCCCATCAAGGTGCGCTACGTGCTGACGTTCCGCGAAGGGAAGATCGTCAGCGAGACCTGGCAGATCGACCCCAAGCTGGCAGTCGCTGCGGCCTACTGATTGGCCATCATCGCGGCCACTCTCCACCGTACCCCACACGACATCCCCATGAAGCACCTTCCGACTCTGGCCGCTCTGCTGATCACAGCGGCTTCCTTCACGGCACCACTCACCAGCGCCATGGCTGCAGACGCGCCGGCCAAGCTCGCCAACGGCGCGCTGGTCGACGCCAAGGGCATGACGCTCTACACCTTCGACAAGGACGTGGCAGGCAGCGGCAAGAGCACCTGCAACGGCGGCTGCGCCGCGCTGTGGCCGCCCGCGATGGCCGCCGCCAGCGACCAACCGGCCGGTGCATACACGATCGTCATGCGCGACGACGGTGCGCGCCAGTGGGCCTACAAGGGCAAGCCGGTCTACACCTACCAGGCCGACCAGAAGCCCGGCGACCGCGCCGGCGACAACTTCAAAGACGTCTGGCACATCATCAAGGAATGACATTTGCTGTCGACTTCCGTCCAGTCCCTCAGGCCACGACCCCCCGATGCAAGACGACGCAAGCCTGCTGAGCTGGGTGCCGCGCCTGCGCCGCTATTCGCGCGCGCTGGTGAACAACCGTGACGACGCCGACGATCTGGTGCAGGACACGCTGGAGCGGGCCTGGGCCAAGTCGAACCTGTGGGGCGGCGTGGCCGACATGCGCGCCTGGCTCTTCAGCATCATGCACAACCTGCACGTCGATGGCGTGCGCCGTCCCAGGCTGCACACCGTGACCATGGACGACGACACGCCCGAAGTGCCGGTGGCGCCGACACAAACCGACAGGCTGGCTGTACTGGATCTGCAGGCTGCACTGGACTTGCTGCCCGTCGAGCAGAAGGAAGTGCTTCTTCTGGTGACGCTGGAAGACATGGCCTATGCCGATGTGGCGCAGGCCCTGGGTATCCCCATCGGCACCGTGATGTCGCGCCTGTCGCGAGGCCGTGAGCGCCTGCGCGGCCTGATGGAAGGCCGCGCAGAACCGGTGCGGCTGAAAGTCGTCAAATGAATGTATTGCGAAGCAACCCATGAATACCGACCGTCCGCCACCGTCCATTCCCCCGGTCACCGAGGCCGACCTGCATGCGTTCGTTGATGGCCGCCTGCCCGCTGAGCGCCAGGTCGAGATCGCCGCTTATCTGGCCGCACGCCCTGAAGACGCGCAGCGCCTGGAGGCCTACCGGGCGCAGAAGCGCAAACTGCACGCCTTGTTCGATCCCGTGCTGGATGAACAGCCGCCGCAGCGCCTGCTGAAATCGGCGCGCCCGCGCGCCGTGCCGCAGACGCCTTGGTACCTCCAGCGCCTGGCCGCTGGGATCGCCATCGCCGTCATCAGCGGCGCGACTGGCTGGGGCTTGCGGGGCGGCCTGCCCGCGGGGGGCGACGATGCCGGCCGCATGGCCGCCGCGGCACCCGCCGAGCGCGGCCTGACGCTGGCGTCAGCGGGCGGCTTCGCGCAGCGCGCGGCGGTGGCTCACGCGGTATACAGTCCCGACGCGCGCCGCCCGGTCGAGGTGGACGCGGCGCACGAGGACCAGTTGGTGGCATGGCTGTCCAAGCGCATGGGCGCGCCGATGAAGCCG
The DNA here is from genome assembly GCF_058793725.1 of Acidovorax sp. GW835-FHT14B10. Lineage (NCBI taxonomy): Bacteria > Pseudomonadati > Pseudomonadota > Betaproteobacteria > Burkholderiales > Comamonadaceae > Acidovorax > Acidovorax sp. GW835-FHT14B10. The sequence goes on along the minus strand of NZ_JBXAGC010000016.1, from coordinate 6,121 downwards.
CCGCACCTGCAGGCCCAGGGCTACACGCTGGAAGGCGGGCGCCTGTTGCCGGGTGGCCAGGGGCCGGTTGCGCAGTTCATGTACCGCAACGAGCTCGGCAGCAAGCTGACGCTGTACGTGTCCAACGATGTCGCCGACGTGGGCAGTGCCGCGGGGCCGGACAAGGCACTGCAGGCCGGCGTGAAGAACACAGACACGGCCTTCCGCTTCGCACGCGAAGGTGCGGTCAATGTCTTCTACTGGGTCGACGGTCCCTTCGGCTACGCCCTGTCGTCCGACGCCGACCGCAGCGTGCTGGCGCAGGTGTCGGCCGAGGTCTATCGGCAACTTGGCACCCCGCGCTGAAGGCCAGGGCGGCGTCGGCGCGACGCGCTGTCGGCTCGCGCCAGGGAATGAAACGGCCTGAGCCGCGCTCTTGACCTGAAGCAAGCGCTGGGCAGTGGTTCATCGGCGGCTGCCGGCCCACGACCCAAGCGATCACTCTCCACACCAACTCAGAAAGCAAACATGACCACCCAACGCCGCGACATTCTCAAGTACACCCTGGCCGCCGCGGCAGCCAGCGCGCTGCCCGCAGCACATGCCCAGGCCCCGTCCGGCGCTTCAGCGGGAGCCGCAGCCACCGGCATCGACCCGCGCGACCGCGTCTTCATCACCAATGAAGACTCCAACACGCTGGTCGTCATCGACCCGAAGACGAACACCGTCGAGAGCACGATCAACCTGACCAGCTTCGACGAAGACCCGCGCCCGCCGTTTCGCTACGTCACCGCCGGCGTGGCGCCGACACACGCGGCGATGATCCACAAGCCGCTGTACCACGGCTGCATCGACGCCCACGGCGCGGTGCCGTCGCCCGACGGCCGGCTGCTGGCCACCAGCGGGCGTGGCTCGAGCAACATCTACCTGATTGACGCCGAGCAGCGCCGCGTGATTGGCAACACGCCGAACCCGGCCGCCGGCCCCAGCACCAACCCCGAACGGTTGAGCAGCGGCCTGCTGCTGGGCCGCGAACCGCACGAGCCCACCTTCACCCGCAATGGCCGTGAACTGTGGGTCACGCTGCGCGGCGAAGACCGTATCGCCATCCTCGGCGTTGACCAGGCGGTGCGTCAGTTGAAAGGCGCCGACAGCCCGGGTTCAACCGCCATCCGCCAGTTCCTGCCGACGATCAACGGCCCGGCGCAGGTGTGGTTCAACCGCGAGGGAACACTCGCCTTCGTGGCCAGCCAGAAGGTGTCGCAGATCGACGTGTTCCGCGTCAACCCGGGCGCCGACGGCCACAGCCGGCCGCAGCGCGTGACAACCCTGGACATCAGCGCACAGGACAAGCCCGGCTTCACGCCCTTCATGAAGACCACGCCTGACGGCGCCGAGGTGTGGTTCTCGCACAAGCTGGCCGATGCGCTGTCGTGCCGCTCGACGCAGGGCGGCTTCGACCTGATCGACAGCGTGCCGCTGGGCATGGGCGCGCGGCCCAACCACGTCGAGTTCGTCAGCAATGCGCGCGGCAGCGTGGTCTATGCCAGCCTGGCGCGCATCGACGACGGCGGGCCCGGCGGCGTGGCGTCCAGCCCCATCGCCATCATCGACCGCAGCGCCCCCGGCGGCCAGCGCAAGGTGGTGGGTACCTTCTTCAGCCACGGGCGCGAGTCGCACGGGTTGTGGACCAACCCCGAGAACACGCTGCTGTATGTGGCCCACGAACAGGACGAGCTGCCCGGCACGCCCAACGCGGGCCAGACCGTGTGCAGTGCATTTGATGTGAGCGACCCGCTGCGCCCGACCTTCATTGCGCAGATCCCCCTGGGCAATCTGACGCTGCCCTCTGGCGCGCTGCGCAACAAAAAGAGCATCAACCTCGTCTACGTGCGTGTGGGCGAGAAGGGCCAGACGGCATGAGCGGCGCGCACACCAGCCACGGCGCCAGCGCCGCGCACACCAGCGCATTCCAGCGGGATATGGACGAATCGATGGCCCGCATGATGCAGGCCATGCACAGCCCGGGCTACGCAGGCCAGGCCGACCAGGACTTTCTGGCGATGATGATTCCGCACCACGCCGGCGCTGTGGACATGGCGCGGCTGGTGTTGCAGCATGGGCGCGATCCTGTCACCCGGCAGTTGGCCGAGGAAATCATTGCCGGGCAGACGGTGGAGATCCAGAGCATGCAACGCCGACTGCACACCCTGCAGCAGCGCACAGCCAAAGGTGCGGAAGCGGAATTTCCGTCGCTGGGTGGGACGCGGGGGCCTTGATCGACAGCCCTAGGGAAAGTACCGATGAGCGCCACGGAATGAACCAAGCCACGCAGCGCTCTTGATCACCATGCTGTTCCAGTCTGCCGAGTCCCGCTATAACCAATGGGTGCGTGAGCACTACCGTTTTTTGCTGCGCAGTGCGTGGGCGCTCACTGGTTCGCGCGCCATTGCCGAAGACGTGGTGCAAGACTGTTTTGCCAACGCCTGGAAGCACCGGGAGCAACTGCGCGACGCTGCGCTGGCACGGGCTTGGCTCTTTCAGATCATGCGCCGCGCCGCCTTTCGCCAGGCCGCACCCAGCATGCAGTCGCTGGACGATGAAGAGCAGCCCGAGCAAGCGGCGCCCGACGCGGGGCTGGACGACAAACTCGATGTCGTCAAGGCGCTCGCGCGCCTGGCGCCCATCCACCGCGAGGTGCTGGTGCTGTTTTATTTCGACGACATGCCCACCGCCCAGATGGCCGAGGCGCTGGAGATCGCGCCCGGCACGGTGTTGTCGCGCCTAGCCCGTGCGCGCGACGCTTTGAAGCTGGCCATGGGGGTACCTGCGACACCCAAGGCCGATGTCAACGTTACCCCGTTTCGCAGGACCAAGACATGAGCCCCGATACCGACGCGCCTTTCCTGCCCGACGGCGAATTCGATTTGCGCGCGCGCGCCGAGTTGGCGATCGCCTTCGAGGCCAGCGACGCACCGGCACACCTGTACCGAAAGCCGCAGCCGCTGCTGGCGCGACGCGGCTTGCAGCGTTTTCTGGCGGCGCTTTTGCTGGCCGGTGGCACCAGCGGCGGGGTGCTCGCCGTGCGACCGCCAGCGATGGTGCGCGACGCGATCGACCACGAATACCACGAGCGCAGCTTGCGGGGCAGTTTCATGGAGCAGCGCCAGTTGCTCATGCACCTGGGCATGCGGGACGCCAACGTGGTGCCCGGGTTTCCCCAACTCATGCGGCCATGCGATATCGAAGGTCACCTCGCTTACCACCTCACCACGTTCTTCGAGAAGGGCGGCATGGTGACGGTGTATGCCTTTGACCAGCCTGTGGACCTGCGCGAGGCCAGCGGCTGGTGGAGCAACGTGCACTGGAAGGTGATCCGCTCGCGCGAGGGCAAGCCCTTGTTGCTGGTGGCCCAGAAAAAGAAGGCACTGGCGGTCGCGCAGACGGCACTGCAGGCACCTCCCGTGTCCGGGCCAGGCTGAGGCACCGCGTCCCTGTCAACGAATCAACCGCTCACCCCTTTCACCCCAACCGGCGCACGACGCCCGACCACCGGAGACCCCAGAAATGAACCAACAACCCACCTCGCTCCCCCGGCGCCACCTGCTGGCCGGCAGCGGCGCTGCTTTGGCTGCCGTTGGTCTGGCCAGCTTTGGCCGCACCGCAGCCGCTGCTGGTGAGACCGCGCCCGTCGCCGTGGCCGGTGCTGCCAAGCCTCTGCCAGCGTACGTGGGCTGGAAGGACCCGGCCAGCCTGATCGTGCACAGCAGCACCACCATTGAGACCAAGCGCAGTGTGTTCGGCACCAGCGTAATCACGCCGTCCGAGCAGCTCTACATCCGCAACAATCTGCCCGCGCCCGACGCCTCGATCCTGGGCAACCGCGATGCCTGGGAGATCAACATCGAGGGGGTGAAGAACCCGCGCAAACTCACGCTGGGCGACCTCAAGCGCATGGGCATCGAGACCACGGCGATGGTGTTGCAATGCTCTGGCAACGGACGCGGCTACTTCCCCAACAAGCCCAGTGGAACGCCTTGGCAAGTGGGCGCAGCAGGCTGTGTGGTGTGGAGCGGTGTGCCGGTGCGCTGGGTGGTGGATGCCCTGGGCGGCGTGGAGGCCGGCATGGCCTACCTCACCGGCACAGGCGGCGAAAAACTCCCCGATGGACTGGACCCCAAGAGCGTGATCGTGGAACGCTCGGTGCCTGCTGCCGCACTCGCCGATGCCCTGCTGGCCTGGGAAATGAACGGTGTGCCGATTTCGCTGGCCCACGGCGGCCCACTGCGCTTGATCGTGCCGGGTTACACGGGCGTGAACAACATCAAGTACGTCAAACGCCTGGCCTTCACCGCTCAGGAGACCGACGCACGCATCATGTCGCACGGCTACCGCATTTCACCGCCCGGCGCGAAGGGCGACCCGTCGCAGCCATCGGTGCAGGAAATGACGGTGAAGTCGTGGATCAACGGTCCCGGCACGGACGGCGCCCCGCTTAAAGCGGGTGACACACAGATCCATGGCGTGGCGTTTGGCGGCATGAACGCGGTGGCCAAGGTCGAGGTTTCTCTGGACGGCGGAAAAACCTGGCAGCTCGCGCGCATGGTGGGGCCCGACCTCGGCCGCTTTGCGTGGCGGCAGTTTGTTTTTGCGGCGCGCCTGCCGGCGGGCCAGTTCACCCTGGCGAGCCGAGCCACCGACACCGCAGGCAACGTGCAGCCCGAACAACGCATGGAAAACGCGGGCGGCTACAACAACACCAGCTGGGCCGACCACGCCGTGAAAGTGAGCGTGGCATGAAGCGCACAATCCAAAAACACGCGTTGGTCGCTGCCCTGTGGTCGTTGGCATTCACAGTGCTGCCCGTGCACGCCGCCGACGATGCCGCGCAACTTCAACAAGGCAAGGTGTTGTTCGGCCAAGGCGCGGTGCCTGCCTGCGCCCTGTGCCATGCGCTCAAGGACGCGGGAGCCGAAGGCGCCGTGGGCCCCAGCCTGGACGAGCTCAAGCCCGATGCCAAGCGCGTGGCCACCGCGCTGCGCAACGGCATTGGGCAGATGCCGTCCTACAACGGCAAACTCAGTGATGCGCAAATTGCCGCCCTGGCGGCCTACGTGGCCAAGGCTTCGGGTGGATCAAAGTGATGGCTGGTTGGCCACAGCGCTGCTGCGCCAACTGACAAAAAGGACGGGATCACCTGCAAACAGCGATCCCGACTGAGTGGCTGACCCAGGGCGGGTCAGCCACTCACCATCACTTGCCTGGTTTGATGTCGGGGACCACCATCCAGCCAGCCCCCATCATCACAACCGCCGGGAACTTCTCGCCGGCCTAAGTCTTGCCCAGCATGGCCTTGTGCTCGCGGTAAGCCATCAACGCTGGCGACACGCCCAGGTGATTGATCGCACCATGCTTGATGCTGCTGCAGTCTTGCTCGTCGAGCTTGCAGATCTCTGCACGCTGTTGTCAACTCTCTAGCAATGTCAACTGCGCGCCTGAAACCTGTCTCTGCGCATTACCACGATGCATGAATAGGAGTGATCGCAATCCGGCACGCCAAGGGCATTCACGTTGAAAACTCGAACGGCAGCAACCGCTGCCAAGCGGCACTCTGGTAGGCGGTCCCAAGACTGACTGCAGCCACTCAGGTTTTGCAGACCGATGGCAGCCGCCGCCGGAACCTGACATTCGCCATCCTGCGAGGCGAGCGTCCGCTGCACCTTCAGCACCGGCCATTCAACATCGACGTGCCGCTCAAGGTGCCGAGTTGATCTGCCCCCCCGCCAGCCGGAAGAGGCTGAAGTGAGTGAAGCCCATCGACTACCAGAAGAATGACGGAGATGAGACATGTCTGCGTTCGTGGCGGTTTGTGGTGAACGCGGGGCGCCGCTATGCCGCGAAAAGTCCTGAATCAATGGCCTGTGGCAGAACGCTTAAAGTCTTGACCACCCCGCGGTAAGGTTCACCACCCTGTTTTCAGCTTAAGGCAATGCTGATCAAGGTCCACCGTTGTCGCTTCTCAAACGTTATCCGCAGATGAAGCAGCAGACCCTGGCAATGGCCGCAGATCAAAACAACGGATTCGAGCAGTCGCGCAAGCCCACCCGACGTGAAGAGTTCTTGCGGACCATGGAGACAATAG
>NZ_JBXAGC010000015.1:9966-122249 GCF_058793725.1 Acidovorax sp. GW835-FHT14B10 | reverse complement strand
CGATCTACCAACACCACCTCCGCGCCAGTGCTAGCTTTTCGTACCGTCACTTATTGCACTGAAAACGAGGAGACCCCTACCGGGCTAGCGGCCTCAATCTGGTAACGGCTGCCGTCGTGTTGTGGAACACGGTCTATCTGGAACGGGCTGCGCACGCGCTGCGTGGCAACGGCCATGCCGTTGATGACGCGCTGTTGCAGTACCTGTCGCCGCTCGGTTGGGAGCACATCAACCTCACCGGCGATTACCTCTGGCGCAGCAGCGCCAAGATCGGCGCGGGCAAGTTCAGGCCGCTACGACCGCTGCAACCGGCTTAGCGTGCTTTATTTTCCGTTTTCTGAGGCGACCCCCTCAAGTGTCAATGACAGCCGAGGCCAAGGTCGCTGTTCTGGAGGCGCTGCCTACCTGCCCTCCTCTGACTTACGCCTTCGGCCGCTTGAGCGTCCATTCGTCGATCATGTCCGCCCAGTCCTGCAACATCGCCGTCCGCTGCTCGCGGTACTCGGCCTTGTTGTAGACGGCCCTGACGCCTCTCTGTTCGTGCGCCAGGCACTTCTCGATCCAGTCCGTGTTGTAGCCGGCCTCGTGCAACAACGTGCTGGCCGTGCGCCGCAAGTCATGCGGCCCGAACTTGGCGAGCGGCTTTCCCTCCTTCTGCGCCAGCCGATACGTCAGCGTCAGCACCTGGTTGAGCGTGGCGCTGCTCATGGGTAGGTCCGAGTCGTACCGCGACGGCAGCACGTAGTCCGATCCACCGGCGAAGGTTTTCAGGGCAATGAAGATATCCAGCGCCTGGCGGGACAGAAACACCAGGTGCGGATTGCGCCGCTTCATCCGCTCCTTCGGGATCGTCCAAAGCGCGTCGCTGAAATTGATCTCGCTCCAGGTCGCGTTGGTCAGCTCGCTCTTGCGCACCATCGTCAACAGCAGCAGTTTGGCCGCCGCCCGAATGGATGGAGCTGTGCCAATGCGTTCCATGTACTGGTACATCAGGCCGATCTCGTCGGGCGTCAGCGCACGGTCGCGCGGCTCGAATTTGGCGATGGACGTTGGACGCACCAGTTCCGCCGGGTTCTCGACCTTCTGGCCACGCTCGATGGCCCAGCGATAGACCTGCATCACCACCTCGCGGACATGCACTGCCGTTGCCGGCGCGCCGCGCTCCACGATGGCATCGGTCAGTGCCCGCAAGTCCTCGTGGGTAATCTCCACCAGCTTCTGGTTGCCGAATTTCGGCTTCAAGTCGCGCTCGTAGACTGAGCGGCGCATGTCGCGGGTGGAGTCGGCCATCTGGTAGCCGCGCAGCCACTTTTCCGCCCAGGCCCCGAACGTCTCCGCGTCCTTGACGCGGGCCTTCTCCCGCGCCTTCTCCTTGGCCGGTGACTTCCCGGCCGCGATCATCTTCTTGGCCTCGCCCAACCGCTCGCGGGCTTCCGCCAGGGTGATGCCGCCGACACCGTAGCGGCCGAAGGTGATGGTCTCCTGCCTGCCGTGGATCGAGTAGTTGTAGCGGAACGAGATCGCTCCGGCGGCCGTGACGGCTACATAGAGGCCGTCACGGTCATTCACCTTGTAGAGCTTGTCCTTCGGCTTGAGGTTGCGCAGCTTGGTATCGGTCAGCATGGTTCTCGCCCTGATTCAGCTCAAATACCATGATCCGAAAATCGGCCAATCATGGCGTAAAACAACAACAAAATCATTGTGTTACGCCAATTCAATACCATGAACATCCGCAAGGTGGTTGCATGGTATCGGCGACTTCTCATGGCATAGAAGCATTTAATGCCATCCATCATGCCATGAAAAAACGGTGCTTGGCGATGCCAAATGTTGCCAGGCGGTGCCGAACGAAATCACAAAAAAGCCCGCATTGACGCTGGCTTAGGTGTGTTTTCGTGCCACTAGGTGCCAGCCAGTGCCAGACGCCGAATCACTCCCACTCAATCGTCGCCGGGGGTTTGGAGCTGACGTCGTAGGTCACGCGGTTGATGCCGCGTACTTCGTTGATGATGCGCCCCGACACTTTCTTGAGCAGGGCGTAGGGCAGCTCGGCCCAGTCGGCGGTCATGAAGTCGCTGGTCTGCACGGCGCGCAGGGCCACCACATAGTCGTAGGTGCGGCCGTCGCCCATCACGCCCACGCTCTTGACGGGCAGGAAGACGGTGAAGGCCTGGCTGGTGAGGTCGTACCAGGTCTTGCCAGTGGCCTCGTCCACGTGGTTGCGCAGCTCTTCGATGAAGATGGCATCGGCACGGCGCAGCAGGTCGGCATATTCCTTCTTGACCTCGCCCAGGATGCGCACACCCAGGCCGGGGCCGGGGAAAGGGTGGCGGTAGACCATTTCGGGCGGCAGGCCCAGGGCCACGCCCAGTTCACGCACCTCGTCCTTGAACAGGTCGCGCAGCGGCTCCAGCAGCTTGAGGCCCAGTTGCTCGGGCAGGCCGCCCACATTGTGGTGGCTCTTGATGGTGACGGCCTTCTTGCTCTTGGCACCGCCCGATTCGATGACGTCGGGGTAAATGGTGCCCTGGGCCAGCCACTTGGCGCCCTTGGCGCCGTCGCCCTTGAGCTTGGCAGCTTCCTGCTTGAACACGTCGACGAACAGGCCGCCGATGATCTTGCGCTTTTGTTCGGGCTCGCTGACTCCTGCCAGCTTGCCCAGGAACAGGTCACTGGCGTCCACGCGGATGACCTTGGCGTGCAGCTTGCCAACGAACATGTCCATGACCATGTCGCCCTCGTTCAGGCGCAGCAGGCCGTGGTCCACGAACACGCAGGTAAGCTGGTCACCGATGGCGCGGTGGATCAGCGCAGCGGCCACGGACGAGTCCACGCCGCCCGACAGACCCAGGATCACTTCTTCATCGCCCACCTGCTGGCGGATCTGCTCCACCGCCTCGGCGATGTGGTCGCGCATCACCCAGTCGGGCGAGGTGCCGCAGATGCCGAGCACAAAACGATCCAGCAGCGCCCTGCCCTGCACGGTGTGCGTGACTTCGGGGTGGAACTGCACGGCATAGAAGCGGCGGTCTTCGTCGGCCATGCCGGCGATGGGGCAGCTCTCGGTGCTGGCCATGAGCTTGAAGCCCGGGGGCAGCTCGGTGACCTTGTCGCCGTGGCTCATCCACACGTTGAGCATGCCGTGGCCTTCGGGCGTGGTGAAGTCGGCAATGTCTTTGAGCAGCGCGGTGTGGCCGCGTGCACGCACCGCCGCAAAACCGAACTCGCGCTTGTGGCCGCCTTCGACCTTGCCACCGAGCTGGTGCGCCATGGTCTGCATGCCGTAGCAGATGCCCAGCACGGGCACGCCGAGCTGGAACACCGCCTCGGGGGCCTTGTCGGTGGTGTCCTCATACACGCTGGCGTGGCTGCCCGAGAGGATGATGCCCTTGAGCGAGCCGTCCTTGGCGTAGTCGCGCACCCACTCGTCCGTCACGTCGCAGGGATGCACTTCGCAGTACACATGGGCTTCGCGCACGCGGCGTGCGATGAGCTGGGTGACTTGCGAGCCGAAATCAAGGATGAGGATCTTCTGGTGTTGCATGGTGGGCCACAGGAAAAAGACAAAGGCCCGAACACCTGGACATCGGGTTCGGGCCTGTGGTTGCTGAAAAATCAGTCCGCGCGGTAGTTGGGCGCTTCCTTGGTGATCTGCACGTCGTGGACATGGCTTTCGCGGATACCGGCGGTGGTGATCTCGACGAATTCAGCCTTGTTGTTCATGTCCTCGATCGTGGCGCAGCCGCAGTAGCCCATGGCGGCACGCACGCCTCCGGCCATCTGGAACACGATGGAGACCATCGAGCCCTTGTAGGGGACGCGGCCTTCAATACCCTCGGGCACCAGCTTGTCGGCATTGGGGTTGCCCGTGGTCGATTCCTGGAAGTAGCGGTCGGCACTGCCCTGCTGCATGGCGCCAATGGAGCCCATGCCGCGGTAGCTCTTGTAGCTGCGGCCCTGGAACAGGATCACCTCGCCCGGCGCCTCTTCGGTTCCGGCAAACATGCCGCCCATCATGATGGTGCTGGCACCCGCGGCCAGTGCCTTGGCAATGTCGCCGCTGTAGCGCACGCCGCCGTCGGCAATCAGCGGCACGCCCGTACCGCGCAGCGCCGTGGCCACGCTGTCGATGGCCATGATCTGCGGTACACCAACGCCTGCCACAATGCGCGTCGTGCAGATGGAGCCAGGGCCAATGCCGACCTTGACAGCGTCGGCACCGGCCTCGACCAGCGCCAGCGCGGCCGCGCCCGTGGCGATGTTGCCGCCAATCACATCGACCTGTGGGTAGTTCTGCTTGACCCAGCGCACGCGCTCGATGACGCCCTTGCTGTGGCCGTGGGCCGTGTCCACCACGATGGCGTCCACGCCGGCCTTCACCAGGGCCTCGACGCGTTCTTCGGTGCCCTCGCCCACGCCCACCGCCGCACCCACGCGCAAGCGGCCGTTGCTGTCGCGTGCGGCATTGGGAAAGCTGGTCTGCTTGGTGATGTCTTTCACCGTGATCAGGCCCTTGAGCACAAAATCATCATTGATGACCAGCAGCCGCTCCAGCTTGTATTTGTTCAGCAGGGCCTTGGCCTCGCTGGCCGTGGCGCCCTCCTTGACCGTGATGAGTTTTTCACGGGGCGTCATGATCTGGTGCACCTTGACGTCGTAACGGGTTTCAAAGCGCAGATCGCGGCTGGTGACGATACCCACCACCTTGCCACCATCGCACACCGGAAAGCCCGAAATACCCAGCTGCTCCGACAACTCCAGCACCTGGAGCACGGTGTGCTCGGGGGTGATGACGACCGGATCGCGCACCACGCCCGACTCGTACCGCTTGACCTTGGCCACATGGGCGGCCTGCTCCTGGGGCGTAAGGTTCTTGTGCACGATGCCGATGCCGCCCTCCTGGGCGATGGCGATGGCCAGGCGCGCCTCGGTCACGGTGTCCATGGCGGCGGACACCAGCGGCAGGTTCAGCTGGATGTTGCGGGAGAGTTTTGTCGCGAGGGACGTGTCCTTGGGCAGGACCTGGGAGTACGCTGGCACCAGCAACACATCGTCGAAGGTGAGCGCTTTTCCAAGAAGGCGCATGAGAAAGCTCCAAAAAATGGATTGTACCCGCGCGGCCTGTGGCAAAAACGCTGCCACGGAAAGCAACTTGCTGGCAGCGCCATGGAGGCACAGCTAAACTTGCCGCCATGAAAATTCACAAGCTTGTGCTGCTGGCATTCGCCTGCACCTGGTCACTGGGCGCTTCGGCCCAATGGCAATGGATCGATAAGGATGGCCGCAAAGTGTTCAGCGACCGTGCGCCGCCTCTGGACATCCCGGACAAGAGCATCCTGAAGCAGCCGGGAAGCAAGCAGGGAGCCCGTATGGACCCAAGGCCCGCCCTGCCGGCTGGAGCCGCAGAGCCCGCGGCCGCCGCATCCACCCCCAAACTGCCGGCCCTTGCTGCCGGTGGCAAGGACAAGGAACTCGAAGAGAAAAAGGCACAGGCAGAGGCTGCGGAAACGGCCAAGAAAAAATCCGAAGAAGAGAAGATCGCAAAAACCAGGACGGACAACTGCACCCGCGCCCGCCAGGCCAAGGCCACACTCGGCTCTGGCCAGCCCATGATGCACACCAATGCCCAGGGCGAACGGGTTTACCTTGATGAAGCAAGCCGCGCCTCAGAATCCCAACGCATCGACAGCGTCATTGCATCCGATTGCGCGCGGTGATGGTCGGGCTGCCGCCGCCCCCGTTGTCGAGACTTCAGTAGCCCGATTTCCCGCCGGGACGCTGCCGCGCAAACAGGCCGGTGGTGCGGGCGCCCTGGCGCGCAAAGCGCTCGCGCCGGGCCACCTTGGGGTCCACCTTCAAGGGGCGATACACCTCCACCCGATCCCCCGAGGCAAGCATGCAGTCCGGTGCGACCTGACGCCCCCAGACACCGACAGCGGAAGAAGTCACCTCTGCAGCCAACGGTTGCAAGGCCGCGCACATGTTCAGCGCATCGGCCACCGTGGCCCCCTGTGGCAGCTGCAATGCCCACTCGACCGCACTGCGCGGTGCTGCGCAAACCACCACGGTGATGTGCAGCAACCCCTTGTCGTCACCCATACACCTGCTCCGCGCGCTTGACAAAGGCGTCCACCATGCTGGCGGCGATGCGGTCAAAAATGGGGCCCACCAATGCCGCAAGGGTGGCGCTGTCAAACCCGTAGTGCAGCAACAGCTCGACCTTGCAGGCGCGTTGACTGCCATCCGCCACCGGGTGGAAATGCCAATCGCCCTCCAGCCGGGAGAACGGGCCCTTGACCAGGTGCATCTGCACGCGCCGGCCCGCCTCATGGATGTTGCGGGTGACAAAGGTCTGGCGCAAACCGGCCATCGCGATGCCCACCTCGGCCGTCATCCCGTCATCGCCGCGTTCCAGCACCGCCGAGCGGTCGCACCAGGGCAGGAACTGGGGGTAGTGCTCCACCCCCGTCACGAGGGAAAACATTTCTTCGGGGCTGTACCAGATAAGGACGGATTTGTGGACGGTTTTCATGCAGATACGGCTTCGGCGCAACGGAGCGACGGAATCAGCCAGGGGATCCGGGGGAATTTAGAATCGCTCTAGCGAGACCCAACCATTGTAGGGAGGCCTTTTATCTCCCCGTTTGCGCCGCATCTAATCTCTCATGGCCAAAAAACCCGATCCCACGTCCCGCATTGCCGACAACAAAAAGGCTGCCTTCAACTACTTCTTCGAAGAACGCCACGAGGCCGGCATGGTGCTGTATGGCTGGGAAGTCAAGGCGCTGCGCGAGGGCAAGGTGCAGCTGACCGATGGCTATGTGCTCATCCGTGATGGCGAGTTGTACCTGCTGGGCTGCCTGATCAATCCCCTCAAGACCGCCTCCACCCACGTCAACCCCGAGGCAGCACGCACCAAGAAGCTGCTGCTCAAGAAGGACGACATCAAACGCCTGATCGGAAAGGTCGAGCAAAAAGGCTACACCCTGGTGCCCATCAACCTGCATTGGAAAAATGGTTTTGTGAAATGCGAGATTGCCCTGGCCAAGGGCAAGGCGGAACATGACAAGCGCGACACCATCAAGGACCGCGAAGGCAAGCGCGAGGTCGAACGCGCCATGAAAAGCCGCAACCGCTAGCGATCCTGGAGGGTGGCGGGAATAAATCACCGCCCCCATGTGTTTATCCGCATGCAGGCCGCATTTCGCGTTCGCCTGCCCCCTTGTCCGGAGAAACCCATGAAAAAACTCTTGCCCATCACCGCGCTCTTTGCGCTTGCCGCCTGCTCCTCCATGGCCCAGTCACCCGTCAAACCCATGGATGGCGTGCTGGTCGGTGCAGGCAACATGACGCTCTACACCTTTGACCGCGACATCGCGGGCAGCGGAAAGTCCGTCTGCAACGGCCCCTGTGCCACCAACTGGCCACCCGTGATGGCGGCCCCCGCACAAGCCGGCGGCGACTACAGCGTCATCACCCGCGACGACGGAAAAACCCAGCTGGCTTACAAGGGAAAACCGCTGCACTACTGGTCCAAGGACGCAAAACCCGGCGACAAGACCGGTGACGGCTTCAACCAGGTCTGGCACGCTGCACGCCCCTGAATCCTTCCCCCGGCCACTGACATCGCGCCATGGATCGCACCCAGGTTGTCGAGCAGCTTCCCGGTCTGCGCCGCTATGCCCGGGTGCTGACGGGCGACTCCTGGGCGGCCGACGATCTCGTGCAGGACACGCTGGAGCGGGCCTGCAGCAAATGGCGGCTGTGGCGCAGCGGCAGTGATTTGCGCGCCTGGCTGTTCACCCTGATGCACAACCTGTATCTCAACCAGCGCCGCGCCATGCCCTCCCTGCAGCGGCTGGAGCTGGAGGACGTTCAGGACACCCTGCAAGCCAGTGCACGCCCGTCGGACGATGCGCTCGATCTGGAGCGCTGCCTGCAGCGCCTGCCTGCCGAGCAGCGCGCCGTGCTGCTGCTGGTGACGCTGGAAGACCTCAGCTACGAGGACACGGCCCGCATTCTGGACATTCCGGTGGGTACCGTCATGTCGCGGCTGTCGCGCGCACGCAGCCGCCTGCGCGCACTCATGGAACGCACACCCGCGACCGCGCCCGTACCAGGCCAGCCCCCCGTGCTGCGCCGCCTCAAATGATTCCGGCCTCTGCCATGGACCACTCCACCCCCTTCCCTGCCGGCTCCGACCCTGCGTGGCACGCACTGGTGGATGGCCGGCTGCCCCCCGCCGACGCCCGGGCGCTGCAGCAGCAACTGGCCGCCGATGCCCCGGCACAAGCCACTGTCGCGCAATGGCAGGCGCAGCGCCGGCAGTTGCGCGCCCTGCACCAGGACATGCTGGATACGCCCGTGCCGGATGCGCTGCTGCAGACCCTTGCGCGCGCCACGGCGCGCAGGGCCGAGCGGCATCGCCAATGGTGGCGCTGGGGCGGCATGGCGGCCTCGGTGCTGGTGGCGTTTGCACTGGGATGGGCGGGCCGGGGCCAGTGGCCGGCGGCGGCACCCACCGGCCTCCTGGCCCTGAACGCAGGTACACCCCAGCAGCGATTTGCGGTGCAAGCCGCCATGGCCCATGCCGTGTACCAGCCCGAACAACGCCATCCCGTGGAGGTGCCGGCCGCCCAGCAGGAGCATCTGGTGCAATGGCTTTCCAAGCGCCTGGGGCGCCCCCTGACAGTGCCGGTGCTGACGGCACAGGGCTACGATCTGGTGGGGGGACGGCTGCTGCCCGGTGATACCGGCGCACGCGCGCAATTCATGTACCAGAACGGCGCAGGCGAGCGCGTCACGCTGTACCTGGGTGCGCTGGCGCCAGCGACCCAGCCCAGACATTCCGAAACCGCCTTTCGCTTTACCCAGGAAGGCACTGTCTCCGGTTTTTACTGGACGGATCAGGGCTTTGGCTATGCGCTCAGTGGACAGATCCCCCGCCCTGCACTGCAGGCGCTCGCCACTGCGGTGCACCAGCAGCTCTGAAGCGAGGCACCCGCCTTGGCGACACGCACCCAGCGCCGCGCGCCCGTCAGCGCAGCGCGGCCAGGGGATGTGCGTAGGCAGGCCAGGGGCTGGCGAAGAACGGGGCCACCATCTCCGGCGCCACGTCTTCGATGCGCGCAGGGTTCCATTGGGGGGCATGGTCCTTGTCCACCGCCAGGGCGCGGATGCCTTCCACCGTCTCGCTCTGGCCGGCACGCAGGAAAAAGCAGTGGCGCACCATGTCGCGCTCCATGCGCAGATCGTCGGCCAGGCCCATGCCGCGCGCACGGCGGATCTGCTCCAGCACCACATGCAGCATCAGCGGCGAGCGCTTGCGCAGCGTGGCCGCCGTGCTGCGCGCCCATTCGCTGTCTGCGGCGTCCAGTGCAGCCGTGATGGCGGCCACGCTGTCCAGCGAAAAATACTGATCGATTTGGCCTCTGATGCCCGCCATTTTTTCGTCAGCAGCTACCATTTTAGAAGCAATCAAGGCCTTCACGGCGGCACCGTCGGCAAAGGTCTGCGTGCTCAGGGCGTCCCAGACCGTGGCCTGTGCGTCCAGCGGCAGGCAGCCGTCAGCCAGGCCGAAGGCGATGGCGTCACCGGCGCCAATGGTGTCGCCGGTCAGGGCCAGCCACTCGCCCACATGGCCGGGGCAGCGGCTCAGGAAATAGCCGCCACCCACGTCGGGAAACAGGCCAATCGCCGTCTCGGGCATGGCCATCTTGGTGCGCTCGGTCACCACGCGCAGGGCTGCACCCTGGCTGATGCCCATGCCGCCGCCCATGACGATGCCATCCATGAAGGCGATGTAGGGCTTGCCGTAGTTGTGGATCAGGTGGTTGAGCGCATATTCCTCGGTGAAGAAGTCTTCGAGCAGCGGATTGCCCTGGCTGCCCGCCTGGTGCAGAAAGCGGATGTCGCCGCCCGCGCAAAAGGCCCCGAACGGGCCATCCTTGTTGCTGCCACGGATGGCCACGGCCAGCACGCGCGCGTCGTCCTTCCAGGCCAGCAGGATGGCCATGAGATCCCGCACCATGCCCAAGGACAGCGCGTTGAGCGCCCGCGGACGGTTCAATGTAATGAAGCCCACCTGGCCTCGCACCTCGCTCAGCACCTCACTCGATATCTGCATTGTCATCTCCGTCATTTTTGTTCCTTCCAAGCTAAAAACTCATTGAGCACCAGGGCGCCAACCACCAGCAGGCCCCCGGTGAGCACGGTCGAACCGGGGCGCTCACCGGCACCGGCCCAGGCCAGCAAGATGCCGAAGATAACCTCCAGCAGGCCCAGCAATGCCATTTCGGGCGCCTTGAGCACGCGTGCACAGCGCACCGCCAGCACGCACGGAATGGCCAGCTGAAACAGCCCGAGCAACGCCAGCAGCAGGATATCGTGGCCGGTGGCCTGAAACGGCCACGCCAGCGGCAAGGTGGCCAGCGCCGAAAACACGGCCCCCACCAGGACCGCAGGCACCAGGTCCACGGCATGGCCATGCTGCTGTGAAGATTGGACCACGGTCCAATTGGCAGCGGCCGCCACCGGTATGCACAAGGCTACCAGGGTACCCACCAGCGGCAGCCCGGCCATCTGCGCGCCGTACATCCACGCCATGCCCACGCCGGCAATGGCAATCGCCACCCAGGTGCGCAGCGCAATCCGGTGCCCGATGAAGATGCGCGCAAACAGGGCCGTGAGCAGAGGCCCCGCCGCCATGGTCACCAGCACATTCGCCACCGGCATGAGCATCATGGCGACCATGAAGGTGGTGAACATCACGCTCCAGCACAGGCCGGAGAGCCACAGGGCAGCGCCGCCGCGGCGCATGGCCGACAACACGCCGCGTCCCTGCGCCGCCGGCAGGATCACCAGCAGCGAGATCACGGTGAAAAAGCTGCGCCAGAAGGTCACTTCAAAGCTGCGCGCATGCTCCAGGTGGCGCGTCACCACGCCAGCCATGGACCACAGCAGCGTGATCAGGAGCATCAACACAACGGCCCGGGAATGCGTGAGTTTCATGAAAATTGCGCTGAACGGAAAACCTTCAAACGACAAAAAGGCCACTGCACTGCAGTGGCCCCTCGGAACCTGCCGCCTTCAAGGCCTCAGGCCCCGGGGAACGGCAGCTCAGCTGCGGCCAGCGCGCTTGCGCTCGTTCTCGGTCAGGTGGCGCTTGCGCAGGCGCACGGACTTGGGCGTGATCTCGACCAGCTCGTCGTCCTCGATGAACTCCACGCCGTATTCCAGCGTGAGGTCGATCGGAGGCGTGATCTTGATCGCGTCTTCCTTGCCGGAAACGCGGAAGTTGGTCAGCTGCTTGGTGCGCGTGGCGTTCACCACCAGGTCGTTGTCGCGGCTGTGGATGCCGACGATCATGCCTTCGTACACCGGATCGTTGGCCTTCACGAACATGCGGCCACGGTCGTCCAGCTTGCCCAGGGCGTAGGTGAAGATTTCACCGTCGTCCATGGAAATCAGCACGCCGTTCTTGCGGCCGCCGATGTCGCCCTTGTGCGGCTCGTAGCTGTCGAAGATGTTGCTGATCAGACCCGAGCCGCGCGTCAGGTTCAGGAATTCGTTGGTGAAACCGATCAGGCCACGGGCCGGGATGCGGTATTCCAGGCGCACGCGGCCACGGCCGTCGGACTCCATGTTCACCAGCTCGCCCTTGCGCTCACCCAGGGCCTGCATCACGCCGCCCTGGTGGCCTTCTTCGATGTCGGCCGTCACCAGTTCGATGGGCTCGTGCTTGACGCCGTCGATGTCCTTGAACACCACGCGGGGCTTGGACACGGCCAGCTCGTAGCCTTCGCGGCGCATGTTCTCCAAGAGGATGGTCAGGTGCAGTTCACCACGGCCCATCACTTCGAAGATGCCTTCCTCGGCGGTCTCGTTCACGCGCAGGGCCACGTTGTGCTGCAGTTCCTTTTGCAGGCGGTCCCAGATCTGGCGGCTGGTCACGAACTTGCCTTCACGGCCTGCCAGTGGCGAGGTGTTCACGCAGAAGTTCATGGTCAGCGTGGGCTCGTCCACCTTCAGCATGGGCAGGGGCGCGGGGTTGGCGGGGTCGGTCACGGTCACGCCGATGCCGATGTCCTCGATGCCGTTGATCAGCACGATGTCGCCAGGGCCGGCCATCGGCGTCTGCATGCGATCGAGGCCCTGGAAGGTCAGCACCTGGTTCACACGGCCCTTGACAGCCTTGCCGCCTGGGCCTTCCATGACGACCACGTCCATCATGGGCTTCAAGGTGCCCTGGCTGATGCGGCCCACACCGATGCGGCCCACGAAGGTGGAGAAATCGAGTGCCGAGATCTGCAGCTGCAGCGGAGCGTCTGGGTTGCCCGTGTTCGGTGGCACGTGCTTCAGGATGGTGTCGAACAGGGCCGACATGTCGGGACCCCACTGCTCACCGGGCGCGCCTTCTTCCAGCGACGACCAGCCGTTGATGCCCGAGGCGTACACCACGGGAAAGTCCAGCTGCTCATCGGTAGCGCCCAGCTTGTCGAACAGATCGAACGCAGCGTTCACCACCTTGTCGGGGTTGGCACCGGGCTTGTCCACCTTGTTCACCACCAGGATGGGGCGCAGGCCCAAGGCCAGGGCCTTCTTGGTCACGAAACGCGTCTGGGGCATGGGGCCTTCCTGCGCGTCAATCAGCAGCACCACGCTGTCCACCATGGACAGCGCACGCTCCACTTCACCGCCAAAGTCCGCGTGGCCGGGGGTGTCCACGATGTTGATGTGCGTGCCCTTCCAGCTCACGGCGCAGTTCTTGGCCAGGATGGTGATGCCGCGCTCTTTTTCAATCGCGTTGTTGTCCATCACGGTATCGACGACCTTTTCGTGGTCGGCGAAGGTGCCGGACTGGCGCAGCAGCTGGTCGACCATGGTGGTTTTGCCATGGTCAACGTGGGCGATGATGGCGATGTTGCGGATTTGTTTGCTCATAATGTTTCCATAATGCCGGCAGCCACTGGGCCCGGCGTACTTTGCAGGATTTGTTGAATTTCGATGGGGCTCAGCAAGCGATCAGGGATCAGCTCGCCTGCTACCGTATGGGCCACGCCCAGCAGCGCGCGCGGCGCCTGACCAAACACGGCCACGGCGCGGGCATCGGGCCACTGGCCACGTCGGCGCACCCCGGACAGGAAGCGTGCAGCATCTTCGCTGCCCAGTGTGACGGGCAGGTGATCGGCCAGCAGGGATTCTGCCGGCAGCAGGCAGGCCAGCCGCTGCGCTTCGTCCATGGCCTCGAGTGCGGGCAAGGTGACGCAGCGCGCGATGCCGAGACCGCCCGTGTCAATGCGGCGCAAAGAGGTCAGGTGGGCGCCACAACCGAGTGCCGCTCCGATGTCTTCGCCCAGCGTGCGGATATAGGTACCTTTGCTGCATGTAACTATTAATTTGAGAGCTGGTTGCGCTTGACCATCAAGCGCCAGAGCCACATTCAATGCATAAATTTGGACATTGCGCGCCGGGCGCTCGATCTCAATGCCCGCACGCGCGTACTCGTACAGCGCCTTCCCGTCTTTCTTGAGCGCGCTGTGCATCGGCGGTACCTGCGAGATCGGGCCGGTGAACCGGCGCTGCACATCGGCCAGTCGCTCGGGTGTCAGCATGGACCCATCGACCGCACACTCGCGCACCACCTCGCCCTCGGCATCCCCTGTGCTCGTGACCACGCCCAGACGCGCAACGGCCTCGTAGGTCTTGGGTGCATCCAGCTGCAACTGGCTGAACTTGGTGGCAGCGCCAAAGCACAGTGGCAATACACCGGTGGCCAGAGGATCCAACGTGCCGGTATGGCCCGCCTTTTCCGCGCGCAGCAGCCACTTCACCTTTTGCAAGGCGTCGTTGCTCGACAGGCCGAGCGGTTTATCGAGCAGCAACACCCCATGCACAGGGCGCCGCTGCACCCTGGTGCGTGGCGCGTTCATGGTCAGTCTTCCTTGGCGCGCGAGGAAACGGCCTTGGCGATCAAGGCGTTCATGTCGGCGGCACGCTCGGAAGTGCGGTCAAACACGAAATGCAGCGTGGGCACCGTGTGGATGTGCAGGCGCTTGAACAGCCCATTGCGCAGGAATCCCGCAGCCTGGTTGAGCGCTGCCTGCGTTTCCACGGGGTCGCCCATCAACAGGCTGAAGAACACCTTGGCGTGGGCGTAATCGGGGGTGACCTCCACGCCCTGCAGCGTCACCATGCCCACGCGCGGGTCTTTCAACTCGCGCGCGATCAGCTCCGTCAGATCGCGCTGGATCTGATCGGCCACCTTGAAGGCGCGGTTGGGGGTAGAGGATTTCTTCGCTGCCATAGAGTCGTCGTTGCCTTACAGCGTCCGGGCGATTTCCTTGATGTCAAAGAATTCGAGGTGATCACCTTCCTTGATGTCGTTGTAGTTCTTGAGCTTGATACCGCACTCAAAACCTTCCTTGACTTCCTTGACATCGTCCTTGAGGCGCTTGACCGAATCGACGTCGCCGGTGTAGACCACCACGTTGTCGCGCAACAGACGGAACTTGGCATTGCGGTGCACCATGCCGGACGTGATGTACGAACCCGCAACGGTACCGATCTTGGACGCCACGAACACGGTACGGATCTCGGCCGTGCCGATGATTTCCTCGCGCTGCTCGGGGGCCAGCATGCCGGACATGGCCACCTTCAGCTCATCGACGGCGTCGTAGATGATGCTGTAGTAGTGCAGATCCACACCATTGCTCTCGGCGAGCTTGCGCGCACCGGCGTCGGCACGCACGTTGAAGCCGATCACGATGGCCTTGGAGGCAATCGCCAGGTTGATGTCGGACTCGCTGATGGCGCCCACGGCGGCATACACCAGCTGCACCTTGACTTCATCCGTCGACAGTTTGAGCAGCGACTGGGCCAGTGCCTCCTGCGAACCCTGCACATCGGCCTTGACAATGATGGGCAGCATCTTGACTTCGCCCGCCGTCATGTCGGCAAACATGTTCTCCAGCTTGGCCGCCTGCTGCTTGGCCAGCTTGGTGTTGCGGAACTTGCCGGCACGGTAGGTGGCAACTTCGCGCGCACGGCGCTCATCGGTCAGCACCATGAAATCGTCACCGGCCTGCGGCACTTCGGTCAGACCCTGGATTTCAACCGGGATCGACGGACCCGCCGTCTTGGCGACCCTGCCGCCCTCATCGAGCATGGCGCGCACACGGCCATAGGTCTGGCCCGCCAGCACCACGTCGCCCACCTTCAGGGTACCGGACTGCACCAGCACGGTCGCCACAGGGCCGCGGCCCTTGTCGAGCTTGGCTTCGATCACCAGGCCCTTGGCCAGCGAATCGACGGGGGCCTTGAGTTCCAGCACTTCGGCTTGCAACAGCACCTGCTCCAGCAGCGTGTCGATGCCCATGCCGGTCTTGGAAGACACCGGCACGAAAGGCGAATCGCCACCGTACTCTTCGGGAACCACCTCTTCCACCACGAGCTCCTGCTTGACGCGGTCGGGGTTGGCATCGGGCTTGTCGGCCTTGGTGATCGCCACCACGATAGGAACACCGGCCGCCTTGGCGTGCTTGATGGCTTCCTTGGTCTGGGGCATGACGCCATCGTCGGCCGCCACCACCAGAATCACGATGTCGGTGGCCTGGGCGCCACGGGCACGCATGGCCGTGAAAGCCTCGTGGCCCGGGGTATCGAGGAACGAAATCATGCCGCGTGGCGTTTCCACGTGGTAGGCGCCAATGTGCTGCGTGATGCCGCCCGCCTCGCCCGAGGCGACCTTGGCACGGCGGATGTAGTCCAGCAGCGAGGTCTTGCCGTGATCGACGTGACCCATCACGGTGACGACCGGCGCGCGCGGCAGAACGGCCACGTCCTGCTGCGCCGAATCCTCGTCGGTGAAGGCTTCCGGATCGTCCAGCGCCGCCACCACGGCCTTGTGGCCCATTTCTTCCACCACGATCATGGCGGTGTCCTGGTCCAGCGGCTGGTTCATGGTGACCATCTGGCCCATCTTCATCAGCGCCTTGATGACCTCGGAAGCCTTGATGGACATCTTGTGCGCCAGTTCGGCCACCGTGATGGTTTCAGGCACATGCACTTCAATGGTGCGCGCTTCCACCGGAGCGGACTGCTGGTGGTTGTCGTCGCGGTGATCGCGACCGTCGCCACGGCGGCCACGCGGGCCACCACGCCAGTTGTTGCGACCGACACCGCCGCTGCTGTCGCCGCGGGTCTTGATTTCCTTTTTCTTGGCCGTGTCATTGGCCCAGCTGGAAGACAGCTTGGCCGACTTGACTTCCTTGCCGGCGGCAGCTCCCGGAGCGGCAGGCGTGCCCGGACGCGCAGCCACACCAGTCCCCACTGCAGGCTTGTGCAGCGTGCCTTTCTTGGCGTCACCCACGGCCGCAGGCTTGGCAACAGGCTTGAGCTCTTCCGGCTTCTTGGCCACCATGACCGCCTTCTTGGGCGTGGCCATCATGGAGCGGATGGCCGCAGCTTCTGCTTCGGCCTTGCGGCGACGTGCGTCGAGATCCGCCGCACGGGCCGCTTCCTCGTCAGAGCGGGCTTTCGACTCCACGGCAGCCTTCTCGCGTGCTTCGTTCTGTGCCGCAGCGCGCGCAGCCGCTTCAGCAGCCTGCTCGCGGGTAGCCTCCTGCTTGACGGCCGAGGCCTGGGCCTTCTTGCTGGCCTCCTGGGCGGCGTATGCGGCGGCGCGCTCTTCGGCTTCGCGCTCGCGCTGTTCACGGGCTTCGCGCTCGGCGCGCTTTGCGACCAGTTCGGCCTCCTGGCGGCGAATCAGCTCGGCCTGGCGGCTGGCCTCTTCCTCACGGCGGGCCAGTTCAATGTCTTCGCTGGACACAGCCGTTGCTTCTGCCATGGATTCTGTGGACTCGGCAGCCGCCTCAACACCTTCATCACGCTGGATGAACGTGCGCTTCTTGCGCACTTCCACCTGGATCGTGCGTGCCTTGCCGGTGGCGTCGGCCTGCTTGATCTCGCTGGTGGACTTCTTCACCAGCGTGATCTTCTTGCGATCGACCGAGGCCGTGCCATGGCTGGCCTGCAGATAGGCGAGCAGCTTTTGCTTGTCCGACTCGGTCAACGCGTCGGAAGGGGCAGCCTTGCCCACGCCCGCAGCCTTGAGCTGATCAAGCAGGATTTCAGGTGATTTTTTGAGTTCGGTTGCAAACTCGGCGACAGTATTACTGGACATATGTGGTTCGTGCCTCCCTGACCTTACTCTTGCCCTGCGAACCAGTGTTCGCGCGCCTTCATGATCAGGGCTTTGGCATCTTCTGCGGACTGTCCGGTCAGGTCGGTCAGTTCATCAATGGCCAGATCGGCCAAGTCGTCACGCGTGTGCACACCGTTTTCTGCCAGCTTGGCAATCAACTCGGGCGTGAGGCCTTCAAGGTCGCGCAGATCCTGCGAGACCTCGCCAACGCTTTCCTCGCGGACGATTTCCATGGTGAGCAGCGCATCCTTGGCGCGTGCACGCAATTCGTTCACCGTGTCTTCGTCGAAGCTTTCGATTTCCAGCATTTCCTGCAGCGGCACATAGGCCACTTCTTCCAGGCTGTTGAAACCTTCGGCGATCAGGATGTCGGCGATTTCCTCGTCCACATCGAGCTTTTCCATGAACAGGCGGCGGGCCGTGTCAGACTCGTTGGCCTGCTTCTGGGCCGACTCGGCGGCGTCCATGATGTTGATCTTCCAGCCGGTCAGATCGGAGGCCAGACGCACGTTCTGACCACCACGGCCAATGGCGATGGCGAGGTTTTCCTCGTCCACCACCACATCCATGGCGTGCTTTTCCTCATCGACCACGATGGAGGACACGTTGGCCGGGGCCAGCGCACCGATCACGAACTGGGCGGGGTCCTCGGACCACAGCACGATGTCCACGCGCTCGCCAGCGAGCTCGTTGGTCACGGCGTTGACGCGCGTGCCACGCACGCCGACGCAGGTGCCGATGGGGTCCACGCGCTTGTCGTGGCTCAGCACGGCAATCTTGGCACGCGAGCCGGGGTCCCGGGCGCAGGACTTGATCTCCAGCAGGCCCTGCTCGATCTCGGGCACTTCCTGGCGAAAGAGTTCGATCATGAATTCAGGGGCCGAGCGCGACAGGATGATGGGGGCACCGCGCAGGGTCAGGTCCACTTCCATGATCATGGCGCGCACGCGGTCACCGCTGCGCAGGTTTTCCTTGGGGATCATCTCGCCACGGCGCAGGCGGCCTTCCACACGGCCGGATTCGACAATGATGTCGCCCTTGTCCATGCGCTTGACGGTGCCGGTGAAGATGCGCTCGCCACGCGACATGAAGTCGTTGAGCAGCATCTCGCGCTCGGCGTCGCGGATCTTCTGCAGGATGACCTGCTTGGCGGCCATGGCGCCAATGCGGCCGATCGGCACCGACTCGACACCTTCTTCAATGTATTCCCCGACCTCGATGTCCGCAATGCGCTCCCTAGCGTCCATCAGCAGCTCCTCGGCTTCGGGGTTCTGCAGACCCGCCTCGTCCGGCACAACCAACCAGCGACGGAAAGTCTCATAGTTGCCGCTGTCGCGATCGACGGACACGCGAATGTCCACCTCGCCCTGGTACAGCTTCTTGGTAGCCTGGGCCAGGGCCGATTCCACGGCGCCCAAGACCACATCGCGCTCCACGTTCTTCTCGCGCGAAATGGCCTCAACCAACATCAACAATTCGCGATTCATGCGACGACTCTCCTGTTTCTATCACCCGCGGGCGGCAGCTGCCAACAGCGTCCACCCACTCCAAACCATCCAGCGACTCAGTCCGGTACCTGACCAGCCTTCGCCCCCCGCCCCTTGAAATCCACTATGGGCGCCAGCCGGGCATCCCGGAGTTCATCCAGCGCAAACCCCAGCGCCTGCAACGGGGCTGGGACACGTTTTTTGCTGATTTTCTGACCAGGCTTGGCAGCCGGCTCATCACTCCAGACGATCTGCCAGCCACCCGATTCGGCACGCTCCAGGGTGCCGCGAAATTTCTTGCGGGTGGCGTTGACCTGCCCGACTGCCGCAGCGCCGATGGGCGCTTTCAGGGTGAGGTCAATGACCGCGCCCTCAAAACGCACGAAATCCTGCTCATGGCGCAACGGACGATCGATACCGGGCGAGGAGACCTCCAGCCGCTTGTACTCGACACCATCCACCTCCAGCGCAAACTGCAGCTGGCGGGTGACCTTTTCACAGTCTTCAACCGTGACAAACTGATCCACCACGGGCTCGGGCGCATCGGCGGCCGGCTGCACCCAGGGCAAGTCGATGGTGACACGCAGCAAGCCACCGGCAGAGCGCTCAATCTCCACCAGGTCATACCCCAGACCCGTCACAATTTGTTCAACGACTTGCTGTAGTGCCACGTGTTCAGTTCAATCCCGGAAAAACAACACGACTTACGCAATGAGGAACAAGCCAATCGCCCGCCCCATGGAAGCACCCTGGGCGCATCCTTGTTTGCGTAAGTCCAAAACAAAAAACCCGATAACCCCCGGAGACCCTCCCCCGACAGCTTCGAGCTCCAAAAGCATTCGACCAAAAAAAACGGGCGGTAGGTACCCGCCCGTTTGGTCGTGAGATTCATATTGTAGCGCGTAAAGCATTGATTTGCAAAGACGAATCGGGGCAAAACTGTTGCCTGCGATTCGCCCCAGCCTGCGCATGCCAACCGCTCTCGGTTTTTCCGTAAAAAATGTGCTCAGTGCAAGCACAAGCAGCGCGGGCAGCTATGACAGTGATAGCGGTTGCAGCAACTCCGCCAGGTCGGTCTCGGTGAACAGCGGCTCCCTGCGCGCCGCAGACCCGCTGTAGAGGCTACCCGCCAGCTGGGCCTTGCGTTCCTGCAGCGCCAAGATCCGCTCCTCAATGGTGCCCTGCGCCACCAACTTGATCACCCACACGCTCTGCGTCTGGCCGATGCGGTGGGCGCGGTCGGTGGCCTGGGCTTCAACGGCCGGGTTCCACCAGGGGTCGAAGTGGATCACCGTGTCGGCCTGCGGCAGGTTCAGCCCCACCCCGCCCGCCTTGAGGCTGATCAGGAACAACGGCACCTGCCCGCTGGTGAACTGCTCGATGATCGCATCGCGCCGCTGGCTCTGCCCCGTGAGCTTGACCCAGGGCAGCTTGCGCTTTTTCAGCTCGACCTCGATCAGCGTGAGCATGCTGGTGAATTGCGAGAACAGCAAAATGCGCCGCCCCTCGGCCAGCATTTCAGGCAACAAGGCCATCAGCTGCTCCAGCTTGGCCGAGGCCTTGACCTTCCTGGCGGCATCCAGCGGCAGCAGCTGCGGGTCGCAGCAGACCTGGCGCAGCTTGAGCAGCGCATCGAGGATGGTGATCTGCGATCGGGCCAGCCCCTTGGACTGCAAGGCTTCACGCACGGTTTTTTCCATGCCCAGGCGGATGGTTTCGTACAGGTCGGCCTGCGCACCGGCCAGTTCCACCGGCATCACGGTCTCGATCTTCGGCGGCAACTCGCCGGCCACCAGCGCCTTGGTGCGGCGCAGCAGGAACGGTGTGATGCGCGCACGCAGCTGTGCCATGCGGGCGCTGTCGCCCAGTTTTTCAATGGGATTGCGAAACAGCTCCCTGAAGCGCTGCTGGCTGCCCAGAAAACCGGGCATCAGAAAGTGAAACAGGCTCCAGACCTCGCCGAGGTGGTTTTCCAGGGGCGTGCCGGACAGGCACAGCCGGTGCCGCGCATTCAACTGGCTGACCACCTGCGCGGCATGCGTGCTGGCATTCTTGATGTTCTGGGCCTCGTCGAGCACCACCAGGTGCCATGGTTGTGCCAGCCAGCGCTCGCGGTCGCGCTGGAGCAGCGAATACGGGACGATGACCAGATCGTGCCCGGCCGCCGCATGGGCCATCCCATGCCGGCCCGCGCCGTGCAGCACCAGGCTGCGCAGGCCCGGGCAAAACCGCGCCGCCTCGCGCTGCCAGTTGCCCAGGAGGCTCACGGGCGCAATGATGAGCGCGGGGTGCGTCAGGCGCCCCGCCTCTTTTTCCACCTGGATATGCGCCAGGGCCTGCAAGGTTTTGCCCAGGCCCATGTCGTCGGCCAGCACACCGGCCAGGCCGTGGGCACGCAGGAACTGCAGCCAGTTCAGGCCCTGCTGCTGGTAGGGCCGCAGCGTGGCGTGCACGCTGGCGGGCAATGGGACTTCGGGCAACGCCTTGGCCCCCCGCAGCTGCATCACCATGGCGCGCAGGGTGTCCGCCCCCTCCCACACCGCGCCCTCGCCCAGCGCGGCACTGGTGCGCAGGGCGTCCATGCGCGCAAGCCTGAGGTGGCCGCCATTGAAATCATGGGCCCGGTCACCCACCAGGTCGAGCAGCGCAGCCAGCCAGGGCCGCAGCGCATCGGTGGGCAGGCGCACAAAACCGGTCCCCGCCTGCGCCGGCAGATACACATGCGACGGCAGCTGGGGCAGGCCGGTGGCGGGGTCCGGCGGCTGGGTCGCAGCAGCCGCAATCAGGTCGGGCAGCCACGGCAGGATGTTGTGGCGCACCCCATCGATCTCCATGCCCAGCGACAGCGCAAACCAGGGCGAGGTGGCCTCCTCCTCGCCTTCGGGCTGCAGCGCCACATCCAGCGTGTCGGCGTGCCTGATCCAGCCGTTCAGCGCCGCATCCCATGTGACTGCGAAGCCCGCGCCACGCAGCACCCCGAAACCGTTGTCGGCCCAGTGCATCCAGTCGTGCTGCGGGCGTTCGCCGGGGATGCCGAACAGGCCGTCGTCGGTGGCCAGCAGGCCCAGGGCCATCAGCCGCTCGATGGCGCCGAGCTCGGCCCTGGGATCGCGCTGCAGCAGCACCTGGCCGCCGTCCTCCGCTGCCACCAGCACGTCCAGCGCCTGCCCGGCCCACCAGCCCACATGGCCCTGGTAGTCGAACCGCAGCCGGGCGGTGATGAGGCCCAGGTCTGGTACTTCACCCGCAGGCACGGGCGCCAGGTGCAGGCGCGCCACGGGCGCGATGCCCTGCACGCGGGTGAGCGGGGCCAGCACCGGCGGCAACGGCAGCACACCGCCCAGGCGGCTGGCAACCTCGGCCCGGTGCTTTTGCAGCGCTGCGGCGTCCAGCGCCGGTGCCTTGAGCAGCAGGGCCAGCTGGGCGGCGCTCAGGCCATCGGCCTGCACCGTGCCACACACACCCTGGGCGGCATCGAGGTACAGCGGGGGGCTGTTGCCGCACAGCGTGGCCGAAGCGCCTGGCAGAGTGGCGCCCAGGACCCAGGTGCTTTCGCCCCCGGCGGCAGGCGTGGCCTCGCGCCATGCCCAGGTGATGGGCAAAGGGTCACCCCAGCGCAGCGGGGCGCCCACGGTGGAGCCCCCCGCGTCGGCAAACAGGCGGCCGGTGCCGGCCGCCTGCTGCAGCGCCAGCACACCCACAGTCCCTTCCAGCACCGCCATTGGCGCTGCGCTGTAGGCCGAGTAGTAACCCATGCCGCGCGGCATGGCGCGCAGCAGTTGCAGCACCTGGCGGTCGGCTTCGCTGGCGCTGTCATACACCGCCTGCCCCGGGCCCGGCTGGGTGCGGATCTGTCGGGGCTTGGCCCAGCCGCCGGTGACCTTGGGGTAGGACACCACCGCCTCCAGCTGCATCTGCGGCAGGGTTTTCGAGGCCGCGCGCGGCAACCCCACGGTGGAGGCCAGGTACAGGTATTGTTCGGGCCGATCCGGTCGGGTGCCCGGGAGGGACGAGACAGGTTCGCCTGCGGCACGGTCCCAGTCCTGCAACCAGCGCACCAGCCGCGCATCGGCCTCGGCGCGTGCAGTGGCCTGCCTGCGCTCCTGCAGCGCTTTCAGGGCATCGACGGCTGGGGCAGACGTCTGCATGGACGCCGGATGTACGTGCGCAGCCTGCAGAGTCAACGCGATGGCGTGCTTGCAATCCACGCCCACGGGGCAGGTGCAGTCTCCTGACCACTGCTTGACCTGCCCATTGGGCGCCATGGCCAGCTCTGCCGACACCTGATAAGGCATGGACAGGCTGCCCTGCACCTCGCCCTCGATCCGCCAGCGCCCCTCCCCATCGGCTTCGATGTCGATGCGGACCACCTCCGCCCGGCCGTAGAGATCCATGCCACGCGACCAGGCGCCCTTGTCGCACCGGGCCTGCAGCGATGGGAGGTGGAACCACGGGGAGCACGCCATAGGAAATATCAAGCAAAAACTGCCTCTAGCGCTTTCAACATCAGCGCTGACAGCGATGAAACAGGAATAAAAGATCCGCACTGGTGGGCCCGCAAGAGCCCCGGTCGCCCCAGATTCCGGCCACTAGGCGCTGCGCGCTGCGCGCACACGCTCGAACACCGCCTGTGCTTCAGCGCCTGCCCCGCCTCCTGGTGTGGCGGCCTGCAGGCTGGCCAGCAGGCGCGCCAGCACGGGGGCCTGCGGCAGCAGCGGGCCCAGGAAGCGCGCCGTGGCGCCATCGGCGATCAGCAAGGTGGGAAAGGTCTCCACATCCAGGTCCCCGGCCAGCTCGGCCTCGTCCTCGATGTCCACCCACTCAAAGCGCATTTGCGGGTGCGCTCTGGCCAGTTCGTCGAACAAGGGCCGGTAGTCGCGGCAGGTCCCGCACCAGTTGGCGCACAGGCACACCGCCCACCAGCCGCAGCCAGGGGCCACGGGGGGGGATTCGGGCAACGCGGCCGGGCTGTGCATCGGGGGGTTCTCCTTCAAGACCCGCGCCGCTCCCGGGCACGGTAGACGCCGATGGTACCCACTGCGCCGGCCTGGTTGCCCCAGGCATTGCGCACAAAGGTGCTCACGGCCGCCACATCCTCGTCGCCCAGCACCTGCATGAAGGGCGGCATGCCATGCGGGCGCGGGTTGCCCGCCGTGGCCGGCAGATAGCCGCCCTGCAGTACCACGCGGACCAGATTGGTGGGGTCTTGCAGCACCACGGCGCGGTTGCCCGCCAGGGCCGGGAAGGCCCCCGGCTGGCCCTCGCCCCTGTCGCCATGGCACTGCGCGCAGTGCTGCTCGTACACCTTGCCCCCGCGTGCGAGCGTGGCGGCCGACGGCCTGGCAACCGCCGCGGCAGTGGGGGCCTGCTGCGGCAGCGCCCGCAGGTACACGGCGATCGCCTGCGCATCGGCATCGCTCAGGTACTGGGTGCTGCGAAACACCACCTCGGCCATGGGCCCGGTGACAGAGCCCTGCGGCGCCACGCCGGTTTTCAACAGAGCCACCACATCTTCGACAGGCCACTGCGCCACGCCCGCCTCGGCGGCGGCATTGAGGGCCGGGGCATACCAGTTCTGCACCGGAATCAGCCCCCCGCTGAAGGCCTGCGCCTGGCTGCTGGCGCCCAGCGCATTGCGCGGCGTGTGGCAGGCGGCGCAATGGCCCAGGCCGTTGACCAGATAGGCGCCCCGGTTGTACTCGGCACTTTGCGTGGATTCATGCGGTGGCGCACCGGGTACAAGGCTTGGCCCCCACGCTCCGCCGCTTCGCGGGTCGCTGCCCCCCGAGGTGGCCGCTTTTTTACCTTGGGGCGGCCCGGCGGTAAAAAACAGCGCCCGCCACACGCCCAGCGCGGCCTGGGTGTTGTAGGGAAAGCGCAGCGCATGCGGCCGGTTGGCCTGCTCCACGGCGGGCAGGCTTTGCAGATAGGCGTAGATGGCGTCGGAATCCTCGCGCGTCACCTGCGTGTAGCTGGTATAGGGAAACGCCGGGTACAGCAGGCGCCCGTCCTTGGAGCGGCCGTTGTGCAGCGCGCGCCAGAACTCGGCGGCCGACCAGAGGCCAATGCCGGTGGCCTTGTCGGGCGTGAGGTTGGAGGTGTGGATGACGCCAAATGGCGTATCGATGCCACGCCCACCCGCATAGGGTGCGCCGCCCTGCACGGTGTGGCAGGCCATGCAGTTGCCGGCGCGGGCCAGGTATGCGCCGCGCGCCACCCGCTCGGGCGTGCTTTGCAGGGTTTCACCGGTGGTCAACGGCGCTTCGCCGCGCAAATTCAGCGCCACCACGGCGGCGGCGCCCAGGCCCAGGGCCGCCATGGTGGAAGAGATCGTCCAGAGGATGCGTTTCATGCCATGCCCCCTTCAGCGCGCCGCCGCGCCAACCACCGGCACGCCATCCACCCCACCGCAGCGCACGGGCATCGGCCCTGCCAGCCGCTCGGCCGCCTTGCCGCCCCCGGGCACCGGCTGGGCCGCCAGCCAGGCCGATACGGCACTCACCTCCTCGGGCGAAAGCTGGCGCGCAATGGCGGCCATGCAATCGGGTGCCTGGGCGCGGCGCTGGCCGGTTTGCCAGGCCCCGAGCTGGCTGTTGAGGTAGTCGCGCGGCAGACCCAGCAAGCCGGGAATCGACGGGCTGAGCCCCGTCATCGCCGGGCCGTGGCACTGCACGCAGGCAGGCAGCTGGCGCGCCGCATCGCCCTGCTGCACCAGCAGGCGCCCGCGCTCCAGCACCTGCGGCGCAGCCTGGGGCGCGGGGGGCGGCGCATGGGGCACCTCCAGCGCGGCGAAATGGGTGGCGATCTCGCGCAGATAGCCGTCCGTGAGGTGCTCGATGAGGTAGGCCATCTGCGGGTAGCTGCGCCGCCCATCCCGGAAGTTGATCAGCTGGTTGTAGAGATAGCCCTCCGGCTTGCCCGCAATGCGCGGAAAGTAGCCGTCTTGCGTGGCGCGGCCTTGCTTGCCATGGCAGGTGGTGCAGGCCAGCACGCGGGGCGCCATGGCGCTGGCATTTGTGGCAGGGGTTTCGGGCGCAGCGCCGGCTGGCGCGGCAGCGAGGGCACATGCGCCCAGGGTGGCTCCCCACAGTAACGACAACAGGGTGCGCAGGGGGCGGCGCGGGCAATTCATCATGGGCAGACTCTGGCGGAAACAAAAGGAACACATACGGGCGTGCAACTCTACCCCGGCCACCAGACCCCATGGATCGAAAGACCCCGGGCCGCCATCACGGCACCACGGTGACCGCCCCAAACCGCAGGTGGTGCATGAACTCGCGCAGGATCAGCAGCGCGGCGGCGAAATCGGTGCCTTGCGGCAAACCCTCGCGCACGGCCGGGCGGCCTTCGGCCACGGCGGCCAGGCGCTCGAACACACGTTCCATGGCATCGAGCGGCATCGCCATGCGCTCACCCGGCGCCAGCCCTGCCAGCAGGGCCACCTCGCGCACCGGCGCATCGGCGCACAGCAAGGCCGTGCCTGGCGCCAGCACCGGTACCGCGCGGATCACCTCGTCCTCGACGGTGGCGATGGCGTGTTCCATCTCCAGCGGCGTGGGCGGGCTGCGCTTGAAAAATTGCCGCGCCGTCTTGTGCGCGCCAATGTCCAGCACCAGCCACGCGGAGGCCTCGTCGCCCTGCCCGGTGGCAATGGCCGTGTGTTCGGCGCCGATGTGCAGCACCGTGATGGCCACTTGCGGGCCGGCGTGGGCCCGCAGGTCATGGAAACGGGTGCGGATATCGATTTCGGCAGCCGCCGCCGCTGCGCCGGGGGCGGCGGAAGGATGAATGGGTGACGGTTCGTTCATGGAGGTTCCTTGCGCTGAATGCACCAGTGTGGCGGATGACCGCAGTGGACCAAAGGCGGACCTGGCTATTTCATTGTGAACGGCAGCCGGATCGTTTCGCCCGCCACCATGAAGGCGCCCCAGCCCCGGTGGTGCAGCGTGCGCGGGTCCTTGCAGGCCAGATCGGCCCAGGCCTGGACCACTTCCAGCACAAAGAAGCTGTAGCGGTTCACCAGGCGCGTGTCCACGACCTTGCATTCGAGGTGGGCATGGCACTCGGCAATCAGCGGCGCGGCCACCAGCGAGGCGGGCTCGGGCGTCAGGCCGAACGCCGTGAACTTGTCCACGCTGCGGCCCGAGCTGTTGCCGCAGGCCACCACCTTCTGCGCAAGCTCCACGGCGGGGATGTTCAGCACGCACTCGCGCGTGGTTTTGAGGGCCGTGAAGCTGAAATCGCGGCTGCTGACCACGCAGCCCACCAGCGGCGGCTCGAACTCCATCATGGTGTGCCAGGACATGGCCATGGCGTTGATGCGCCCCTTGTGCGCCGTGCTCAGCAGCAGCACCGGGCCGGGTTCGAGCAGCCCATACACCCTGGACAGGGGAAAGGATCGCTTGGCCATGGTGAAGTCTCCTGCTGGGGGCACGGACGCTGGCGCCGGATGGGCACCGAACTTCAGCGCGCCTGCTCGAAATCGATGAAACCGCGCTCCACGTTGGCGCTGGTCAGCTTCACGCGGATCTTCTGCCCCACCTCCAGGTTGAACTCGCCCGCCACCAGCAGACCCTCGGCCGGCGGCGTGAAGATGCGCACCCAGGTGGCGCTGTCGGTGCGGCCCGTGACGATGGCGTCAAATTTCTGGCCGATCATCCCCTGCAGGAACAGCGCTGCCTCGGATTTGCGCACGCTGCGCTCCACCTTCTGCGCCGCGTCTTCCTGGTGGGTGCAATGCTCGGCCAGCGTGGCCAGTTCGGCCAGGCCATAGGGCGGGCGCTCGCCCGACAGCAACGCCTTGACCATGCGCAGGCTGACGAGATCGGGGTAACGGCGGTTGGGCGCCGTGGAATGCGTGTAGTCGCGCACCGCCAGGCCGAAGTGGCCGATGGGCTCGCCCCGGGCATGCTCGACCACATACTCGCCCGACCCCATCAGCTTGATGATGACCAGCGACAGATCGGGAAAGCGCAGCGGATCGGCCTGGCGCTGGCGCGCCAGAAAACCCTCCAGCGCACGCGAATCGGGTGTTTTGGGCAACGCCTCGCCGTATTTGCTGGCCACTTCCACGATGCGCAGCCAGCGCTCGGGCGAGCGCACCACCCGCCGCAAGGCGGCGCCGCCGTGCTGCGCCAGAAACCGGGCCGTGCAGGTGTTGGTGGCGATCATGAACTCTTCGATGAGCTGGCGCGCCCGGTTCTGCTCCTGCTGGCGGATGTCCACCACGCGGTCGCCGTCGAACACGGCGCGGGGCTGGAAGGTTTCCAGGTCCAGCGAGCCCTGCTGGCGCCGGCGCGCGCGCATGCGCTGGGCCACCGTGTCCTGGGTGCGCAGCTGCGCGTCCATGCCGGGCACGGCGCGCGCGGCCTCGGGCAGGTCGCCCTCGCCCTCGATCCATGCGGCCACGGCGTCGTAGGCCAGCTGGGCATGGTTGCGCACCCGCGCCCGGTGCACGGTGGAATGGGTGACCGCGCCTTCGGCATCCACCACCATTTCGGTCACGATGGCGAGGCGCTCCTGCCCCGGGTTCAGCGACGTCAGGTCGGTGGACAGGCGCTCGGGCAGCATCGGAAACACCCGCGCCGAGGTATAGACCGACGTGGTGTTGGTGTGCGCATGCTGGTCGATGGCCGAGTTCTTCTGGACCAGGGCGTCCACATCGGCCACCGCCACAAAGATCTTCACGGCGCCATTGCCCAAGGGGCCGCAGGCCGTGAGCTGGTCGAGGTCGAGCGAGTCATCGTTGTCGATCGAGCACCAGGGCAGTGCCGTGAGGTCGCGGATGCGCGGGTCGTCATCCTGCCCGGCGGCCGCGATGGTCTGCAGTTGCTGCAGGGCGCGCGGCGGAAACTCGGGCTCCAGGCCGCGCTCCTTCATGGCATCGATGGCAATGCGCACCAGGTCGCTGCGGTGAAAGGTGTGTTTTTTCTCCATGGCTCCAATGTAAGTTGTCGCGGAAAGATGCGGTGCGCGGGCGCCCAGTGGTGCTCAGTGGCGCCCGGCTGCGGCAGGCCGAAGCACCCCCAACACCACCATGGCCGCCACCGACAGCACGGCAGCCAACCCGAAGGCCAGCCCCGGCGCCACCGCCCACAGTGCACCCGCCACCAGCGATGCGGGCAGATACAGGCCCCCCGTCACAAAGTTGTAGACGCCCATGGCGGTGGCGCGGCGCTCGGGTTCCAGATCGGCGATGAAGGCCTTGCTTTGCGAATCCTCGATGGCATAGAACACGCCGTACAGGCAGAAGATGCCCACCATTTCCCAGCGGCTGTCCGCCAGCACCAGCCACAGGTTGAGGGCCGCATACAGCGCATAGCCCAGCAGCACGATGCGGCGGCGCCCCACCCGGTCGCCCAACCTTCCCGCCAGCGGCGCGGCCACCACGCAAACAGCATTGAACAGCGCATACAGCAGCACCACGTCGGTCATGCCAAAGCCCACGCTGTGGGCCCGGAGCAAAACAAAGCCAAGGCTGAAGTACGCCAGGGCAAACACCCCCGCCGGCAGCAGAAAGCGCTTGAACGCCGGGCTGAGCTGCTGCCAGTTCTCGCGCACGCTCTCGCGCGCATGGGGCTGGCCGCGCTGGTCGGGGATGCGCGTGAGCACCACCACGCTGACCACCGCCGGCACGAACGCCACCAGGAACAACAGGCTGTAGGTGCTGGCCGATTCGCCCAGCCATTGGAGCAGGCCATAGGCCACCAGCGGACCCAGCACCGCACCCGCCTTGTCGAGCGCCTTGTGCACGCCAAACGCATAGCCGCGCGATGCTGTGGCCGCCATCGATGACAGCCAGGCATCGCGCGGCGGGCCGCGAAAGCCCTTGCCCAGCCGCTCGATGACCCGAAAGACCGCCAGCCCCGCGATCGACGACGACACCAGCAGGATCATCTTGGCCAGCGTGGAAAAGCCGTAGCCCGCCAGGGCAAACCACTTGCGCCGGCCGCTGCGGTCCGACAGCCAGCCGGCCAGGTAATTGAGCGACGAGGCCGAAAAATCGGCCAGGCCCTCGATCAGCCCCAGCAACGCCGTCGAGGCGCCGGCCACGGTGGTGAAGAAGACGGCAAACACCGAGAAGATCATCTCGGAGCTCAGGTCGGTGAGAAAACTCACCAGGCCCAGCTTGAGCACGTCCGGGTGCAGCCGGGCACGGAGGGCGCCGGCACGGACCGGGTTGGCGGGCGATTCGGCGGGGGGCTGGCTCATGGCGTTGGCTCCGGTTTCCTGACCGGCTGATTGTGCTGCGCCCAGGAGGCCCATTCCCCGCAGACCTGCGAGCAGATCAAATACTATCAATTCAACAGCTATCAGCGCTTTACGCAAGAGCGCCAAAGGCCATTTTCACTACAAAACCACCTCCTACGCAGGGCAAAATTGCGGCCTGTGGCGCCATCGGCCCACCATCACCGTGAACGACAACGGCAAGCGACCCGCCTGTTCGTTCCGACCCACCGATTGCACAAGGCATCCACCATGACCGCAACGCCCTTCCCCGACGCCGCTGCCACCTGGAACCAGCGCTACGCGAGCGACCCCCACCTGTTTGGCCAGGAGCCCAACGACTACCTGCGTGCCCAGGCCCACCATCTCGCGCCCGGTGGCCGCGTGCTGTGCGTGGCCGATGGCGACGGGCGCAACAGCGTCTGGCTGGCGCGCCAGGGCCTGCAGGTGGACGCGTTCGACATCTCGGACGTGGGCGTGGGCCGGGCGCGGGAAATGGCCGCAGCAGCCCAGGTCACCGTGCACTACAGCGTGGCCGATTGCGACCAGTGGCCCTGGCCCACTGCCGGCTACGACGCCGTGGTGGCCATCTTTGTGCAGTTTGCCGACCCCGCCATGCGCGCGCGCCTGTTCGCCCACATGGTGGCAGCGCTCAGGCCCGGTGGCGTGCTGGTGCTGCAGGGCTATACGCCCCGGCAACTGGAATACAAGACCGGTGGGCCGCCCATCCTGTCGCACCTGTACACGCCGGAGATGATCCGCTCGGCCTTCACCGGCCTGGAGATCATCGAGCTGCGCGACTATGAGGCGGTGCTGAGCGAGGGCACCCAGCACAGCGGCCCGTCCGCCCTGCTGGGGCTGGTGGCGCGCAAGCCCTGATCTGCTGCCGGGCAGCGCGCCCAAATCCACGCTGGCCATCGTGCGCGACGTGGTGCGCGGCGAACTGCGGGTGCTGCACGAGGGCGACCGCATCGCCACTGACGCCCTGCTGATCGAGGGCCTGCTCGAAACGGACGAATCCCTGCTCACCGGCGAAGCCGTGCCGATGGCCAAACTGCCCGCAGGACCGGACGAGCAAACCTTTGCAAGCATGGCGCAGCCGGCCGCCAGCGCCATGCCGCCCCAAGCAAGGCCAGCACGATTTCGACTTTGATTTCCTTGGCCTGGTGGCGCTGGCCGACCCGCCACGCCCCGAAGTGCCCGCCGCCCTGGCCGAATGCCGGCGCACGGATCGAAGCCTGGTGCGGCCCCGCCTGCCCGGGCCGGGTGGACGCTGACTCCGGCCCGCCCTGCGCCCCAGCAAAGAGCGCCTACGGCGCCACGGCGCTGCCGCGCACCAAAGGCGAGGCGTGGTCCCGATCGGGCCGGCGCCACGGGTCCACATGGGTCATGAGGTTGAGCACGCGGTGGCGCTGCAGCACGCGCTGGCGCGCCTGCACGGCGATGTCGTGGCCGGCTTCCACGGTGAGCGCGGCGTCCACCTCCAGGTGGGCATCGACCACGATCATGTCGCCCATCTTGCGCGTGCGCACGTCGTGCACGCCGCTCACGCCGGGGGTGCCGAGCAGCGTCTGGCGGATGGCCTGCACCTCCTGCTCGTCCACCGAACGGTCCATCAGGTCGTGCAGCGCATCCCAGCCAAACTCCCAGCCCATCTTGCCCACCATGAAGCCGACGATGAGCGCGGCAATCGGGTCCAGGATGGGATAGCCGGCCAGGTTGCCGGCAATGCCGATGCCCACCACCAGCGACGAGGCCGCATCCGAGCGCGCGTGCCAGGCATTGGCCACCAGCATGCTGGATTTGACGCGCTTGGCCACGGCCAGCATGTAGCGAAACAGCAGCTCCTTGCCTAACAGCGCAGCACCGGCCACCCACAGGGCCACCCTATGCACCTGCGGCACCGTTTGCGGGTTCTCCAGCTTGACCACCGCCGACCACACCATGCCCACGCCCACCGCCAGCAGCAGCAGGCCCAGCACCAGCGAGGCCGCCGTCTCGAAGCGGTGGTGGCCGTAGGGGTGGCCCTCGTCGGCATCCTTTTTGGCATGGTGGCTGGCGAACAGCACCACGAAATCGGCCACCAGATCGGACAGCGAGTGGATGCCATCGGCGATCAGGCCCTGCGACTTGGCCAGCACGCCCACCACGATCTGGATGGTGGACAGCACCAGGTTGACGCCCACGCTCACCCAGGTGCTGCGCGATGCGGCGGCAGCGCGCTCCTGGGGCGTGTGCACGGTGTCTTCGGTATCGCTGTCAAGGTCGCTGAATTGCATGGCCATGGGTCTGTGAAGGTGGTGCGCACGCGCGCCCTGCAGGGGATTCTGCCCCGGCACCAGGCGACGGCCGAAAGTGACGGCGGGAAATCAGGCCGGCACCGCCGCGCCAGGCGCATGGATCTCAACCGTGATGTGCACCAGCTCCTCGTGCACGCGCAGCTGCTGCTTGAAATATTCCGGCGCCACGCCGGGCGACGTGACCAGCGACAGGACGCACGCGTAGTCGCCCCGGCCCACGCGCCAGACATGCAGGTCGCTGATGCGCGCCGGCACGGGGCTGGCCGCGATGACCTCGCGGATTTCCGCCACCACCGGTGCGTCCATCTCGGCATCGAGCAGCACCTTGCCCGTATCACGCAGCAGGCCCTGGGCCCACACGGCCACCAGCACCGCACCCACGATGCCCATCACCGGATCCAGCCAGTCCGCCCCCCACAGCTTGCCGCCAAACAGCGCCACGATGGCCAGCACCGAGGTGGCGGCATCGGCCAGCACATGCAGGTAGGCTGAACGCAGGTTCAGGTCCTGGTGGTGGCCCGCATGCCCGTGGGAATGGCCGTGGTCATGCCCATGGGAATGGCCATGATCGTGTCCGTGGTGGTGACCACCGCGCAGCAGCCAGGCGCAGGCCAGGTTGACCAGCAGGCCCACCATACCAATGGCGATGGCCTCGTCGTAGTGGATGGGCTGGGGCGCCAGCAGCCGCTGCAGCGACTGCACCAGCATCACGCCCGCCACCAGCACCAGTGCCAGCGCGCTCGTGTAGCCTGCCAGCACCTCGATTTTCCAGGTGCCCAGCGAAAACCGCTGGTCGTGCGCGTAATGCCGCGCCGCCGCGTAGGCCATGGCCGACAGGCCCAGCGCCAGCGCGTGCGAACTCATGTGCCAGCCATCGGCCAGCAAGGCCATGGAGTTGAAAACCCAGCCCCCGGTGATCTCGGCCACCATCATCGCGACGGTCAGGGCCACGGCCCAGCGCGTGTTGCGCTCGGCCAGCGGGTTGCCCTGGTGGAAGTGGTGGGAATGGGCCCCGTCAGAGGATGTGGCAGTGGATGGCATGGAGTGGAGGGGGATGAAAATGCCCCGCAATATACTCCACCCCAGTATCCACCACCCCCCCAATTCCATGGCACACACCATCACCGGACACAAGCAGTTGCTGGCACGCGTGCGCCGCATCCAGGGCCAGGCCAGCGCGCTCGAAAAAGCCTTGCTGGCGCAGTCCGACTGCGCCGCCGTGCTGCAGCAGATCGCCGCGATCCGCGGTGCCGTCAATGGCCTGATGGCCCAGGTGCTGGAAGGCCACCTGCGCGAGCATGTGGGCGCGCAGGGGCTGTCGGATGCGGCACGCGACGAAGGCATGGAACAGGTGACCACCGTGCTGCGCTCCTACCTGCGGTAGGCAGGATGGCCGCACGACAGGCACTCGCGCGCGCAGTGCGTCAGCCCGGCACTGCGGCCGCTGCCACCAGGCGCTGGGTGTAGGCTTGCCGGGGCGCATCCAGCACCTGGGCCACCGTGCCGCTTTCCAGCACCTCGCCATCCTTCATCACCAGCACGTCGTGCGCCATGGCGCGGATCACGTCCACGTCGTGCGTGATCAGCAGGTAGCTCAGGCCCTTGTCACGCTGCAGGCGCTGCAGCAGGCCCAGCACCTGCTGCTGGATGGTGACATCGAGCGCGCTGGTGGGTTCGTCGAGCACCAGCACGCGCGGCCGCACGATGAGGGCGCGGGCAATGGCCAGGCGCTGGCGCTGGCCGCCGGAAAATTCATGCGGGTAGCGCGCCAGCAGGCCGGGGAACTGCGCCTGGGTCAGCCCCACCTCGGCCAGCGCAGCCTCCACCCTGGCACGACGCGCCGCCATGTCCAGCGCGCGCTCGTGCACCTGGAGGCCCTCGCCCACGATCTCTTCGACGGTGAGGCGCGGTGAGAGCGAGGAGAACGGGTCCTGGAACACCACCTGCACCTGGCGGCGCAGCTGCTGGTTGGCGGGCGTGTTGCGCGCGGCCGGCTGCTGCCAGCCCTGCCCCGCCACCGCCAGCTCGCCGCCATGCGGCAGCAGGCCCAAAATGGCCTGCGCCAGCGTGGATTTGCCCGAACCCGATTCGCCCACCACGCCCAGCGTGCGGCCGGGCAGCAGTTGCAGCGTGGCCCCCTGCACGGCGACGAATTCACCTTTTTTGAACCAGCCGCGCACGCCGGGCAAGGGCGTGGGATAAACCACGCGCAGGTTTTGCGCCTGCACCACAGGGGCAGTGCCTTCGGCGGGTTCGGCCTCCACCACATCGCGCCGGGGCTGGCTGGCGATCAGGCGGCGGGTGTAGTCATGCTGCGGGGCAGCAAACACATCGGCCACGCGGCCCTGCTCCACCAGCACGCCCTGCTCCATCACGGCCACGCGGTCGGCAAAGCGGCGCACCAGGTTCAGGTCGTGCGTGATGAGCAGCACGGCCATGCCGGTCTGGCGCTGCAAATCGGAAAGCAAATCCAGGATCTGGCCGCGCAGCGTGACATCGAGCGCCGTGGTGGGTTCGTCGGCCAGCAGCAGCGCGGGCTCGCTGGCCAGGGCCATGGCGATCATGGCGCGCTGGCGCTGGCCGCCGCTCAACTGGTGCGGAAAGCTGTTGGCCCGTCGCTCAGGCTCGGGGATGCCGGTTTTTGCCAGCAACTCAATCGCTTCCTGCGCAGACTGGGCGGGCGCCAAAGCCCTTTTCAACTCCAGAACCTCGGCAATCTGCTGGCCGATGGTCATCAGCGGGTTCAGCGCCGTCATGGGCTCCTGGAACACCATGGCGATGTCACCGCCGCGCACACCGCGCATCTCGCGCTCCGACAAGGAGAGCAGGTCGCGCCCGCGCAGCATGGCCTGGCCGCTGATTTTTGCATCACCCGCCAGGCGCAGCAGGCTCAAAGCCGTGATGGTCTTGCCCGAGCCGGATTCACCCACCAGCGCCAGCTTCTCGCCCGGCGCGATGCTGAAGCCAACACCGCGCACCACCTCCTTGGCGCCAAAGCGCACGGTGAGGTTGCGCACCTGCAGCAGCGGCATGCTGGCCGCCGAGCCGCCGCCGGGCGCGCTTCCGACGGCGGCGAGAGCCCCCTCGGGGGGCAGCGAGGACACGCCAGTGCCGAGCGTGGGGGCCATCATTTGTCGGCCTTTCGGGGGTCGAGCGCATCGCGCAGCGCGTCGCCCATGAAGGTCAGCAGCAGCAAGGTAACCACCAGCACGCCAAAGGTGCTGAGCGAAATCCACCAGGCATCGATGCTGTTCTTGCCCTGGCTCAGCAGCTCGCCCAGGCTGGGCGTGCCCGGCGGCACGCCCAGGCCCAGGAAATCGAGCGACGTCAGCGCCAGGATGGCCGCGCTCATGCGAAACGGCAAGAAGGTGACCACGGGCGTGAGGCTGTTGGGCAGAATGTGGCGCCCGATGATCTGCGCATTGCCCACGCCCAGGGCGCGCGCCGCCTTCACGTAATCGAGCTGGCGGTTGCGCAAAAACTCGGCGCGCACGTAGTCGCTCAGCCCCATCCAGCCAAACAGGCTCAGCAAGATCAGCAGCAGCGAAATGCTGGGCGCGAACACCGCGCTGAAGATGATGAGCAGGTACAGCTCGGGCATGGAGCCCCAGATCTCGATGAAACGCTGAAACGCCAGGTCCGTCTTGCCGCCAAAGAATCCCTGGATGGCGCCGGTGACCACGCCCAGCGCCACGCCCGTCACGGTGAGCGCCAGCGCAAACAGCACGCTCACGCGAAAGCCGTAGATCAGCTGCGCCAGCAGGTCGCGCCCGCGGTCGTCGGTGCCCAGCCAGTTGTCCGGCGTGGGCGCCGAGGGATTGGGCGCCTTGGCGAAATAGTTGAGCGTGTTCGGGCCGTAGGGGTTCAAGGTGTACAGCGCCCAGTTGCTGCCCTGCGTGATGCGCTCGCGGATGAAGGGATCGAGGTAGTCGGTGGGCGTCTCGAAGTCACCGCCAAAGGTCTTCTCGGGGTAGTCCTTGAGCATGGGAAA
Source organism: Acidovorax sp. GW835-FHT14B10 (assembly GCF_058793725.1). Classification (NCBI taxonomy): domain Bacteria; kingdom Pseudomonadati; phylum Pseudomonadota; class Betaproteobacteria; order Burkholderiales; family Comamonadaceae; genus Acidovorax; species Acidovorax sp. GW835-FHT14B10. The sequence continues at coordinate 86,042 of NZ_JBXAGC010000015.1, read as the reverse complement.
GTAGGTCTGCCCCTCGTAGCGCACGATGAGCGGCCGGTCGTTGCTGACCAGCTCGGCGCACAGGCTCACGAGCACCAGCGCGCAAAAAATGAGCAAACTCCAGTAGCCCAGGCGGTTGCGCTTGAAACGCAGCCAGGCGCGGCGGGAGGGGGAAAGCGATGCGGGGGCCATCGCCAGATTCATGGCGTGAAAGGATTCAGCACTGCAATGCCGCATCCATCAAAGTCGCGCACGTTGCGGGTGACCAGCGTGAGGGCGTGCACCTGGGCGGTAGCGGCAATCAGCATGTCGGCCAGATGGCGCGCTTGACCGCGCGCTGCGAGTTGGCCACGCATTTCTCCCGCCCGGCGGGCCACGGTTTCCGTTACATCCAGCACCACACTGTGGGCAGCAAGCACGTTGAAACGCTCCAGTGAGCGCGGCCAGGCCTTGTGCGAGAGGCCAAAGACGATTTCATGGAACGATACGACCGAAGCGGCGAAGTCCCCTGCCCCGCGATCGAGGCTTGCCGCCCAGCGCAGGACACCCTCGTGTGGCGCAGGGCGCATTAGTTCGCTAATAACGTTGGTATCGACAAGGTACATGGCTGAAGACTCACTCAGACAGGCGCTGCATCGGGTTCATCCCAGTAATGAGGATCATCCACAAGCGGGTTGTAGCGGTCGGAGCGTGGTGGCATTTCGATGCCATCCTGCGCTCCTTCCGCAATCAACGAGGCACGGATATCGGCAAACAACTCCAGGAGTGTTGGCCGCAGCCGCTCGGCCTTCCACTTCTTGAATTCCTCGAACTCCTCTGCGGAGATGACTACCGCCACCGGCTTATCTCGGTTGTAGATGGCCTGGGGCTCCTCGGCGGTCAGGCGCACCACTTCAGAAAATTGCTGCTTGGCGCTGGCGATGTTCCAGGTCATGATGAACCCCTCATATGGACAAGTTGGGCACTTATTATGTCCAACTCTCGATCGACCATCAATCGAATTTCACGCGCGGGTCCACCCACACGTAGCACAGGTCGGAAATCAGCTTGGTCACCAGCCCGATCAGCGTGAACAAATACAGCGTGCCCAGCACCACGGGGTAGTCGCGCCGGATCACGCTTTCGTAGCTCAAGAGGCCCAGGCCGTCGAGCGAGAAAAGCGTCTCGATCAGCAGCGAGCCCGCGAAGAACGCGCCGATGAAGGCTGCTGGAAACCCCGTGATGATGGGAATGAGCGCGTTGCGGAACACATGCTTCCACAGCACCTGGCGCTCGCTCAGGCCCTTGGCGCGCGCCGTCAGCACATACTGCTTGCGGATTTCTTCCAGAAACGCGTTCTTGGTCAGCATGGCCGTGACGGCAAAGCTGCCCAGCACCATGGCGGTGATGGGCAAGGTGATGTGCCACAGGTAGTCCACGATGCGCGCGCCCCAGCTCAACTCCTCCCAGTTCGACGAAGTCAGCCCGCGCAGCGGGAACCACTGCAACTGCCCGCCAAAGATGACCAGCAGCGCCACGCCCAGCACGAAGCCCGGAATGGCATAGCCCACCAGGATGAGCAGCGTGGTCACCAGATCAAAGCGCGAACCCGCGCGCACCGCCTTGGCCACACCCAGGGGGACGGCCACAAGGTAGCTGATGAAGAAGGTCCACAACCCCAGGCTGATGGAAACGGGCAGCTTCTCCACCACCAGCTGCCACACGTCCTTGTTCTGGAAGAAGCTCTTGCCCAGGTCAAAGCGCGCGAACTGGCCCAGCATCTGCCAAAACCGCTCGTGCGCGGGTTTGTCGAAGCCATACAGCGCCTTGATCTGCTCCAGCCGCTTCGGGTCCACGCCCTGCGCGCCCCGGTAGGCCAGGCCGCCGCCTTCGGCACCACCACCACCCGCGCCAGCCTTGGCCTCGGCCATGTACTGCTCCACCGGGCCGCCGGGCACGAACTGGATCACCACAAAGGTCAGCAGCAGCACGCCCAGCAGGGTGGGCAGCATGAGCAGGACACGCTTGAGGATGTAGGCGAACATATTGAATCAATCCCTGGTTCTTGTCGCAGGGCGGCCGGCCGCCGCGCCGGGCCGCCCCCAGCAAGGCCAGCCCCCTTGGGGGGCAGCGACCCCTGCAACGGTGGCGCGTGGGGGCATCATTTGCGTGCCCACCAGGTGTCGATGACCCAGCCCTCGCCGCTGGTGTAGGGCGGCACCGTGGCGGGTCTGGCCAGGCGCCAGCCGTTGTAGGCCATGCGGTGGGTGGGCGCCGTCCACTGGGGTAGCAGGTAGTGGCTGTGCGCGAGGATGCGCTCCAGGGCATGGCAGGCGGGCAGCAGCTGCGCCTCGGTCCTGGCCGCGGTCATGGCCTTGATCATGGCGTCCACCGCCGGGTTCTTCACGCCGGCGAAGTTGCCCGAATCCTCGGTATCGGCGGCCTTGCTGCCGAACAGGTCGGCAAACTCCTGGCCCGGGTTGTGCGTGCCCTGAAAGGCCATGGAGGTGATGTCGAAGTCAAACTTCTGCAGGCGCTGCTGGTACAGCGCAAAGTCCACCGAGCGGAAACGCAGCGTGATACCCAGCTTTTCGAGGCTGCGCATCCAGGGCGTGACGGTGCGCACGCCGCCCTCGTTGCTGTCCATGTATTCCAGCACCATGGCCTGCCCCTGGGCATTGCGCAGGGCCCCCTCGCGCACCTCCCAGCCCGCTTCTTTCAGCAGCTGCTGCGCGCGGCGCAGGTTGGCGCGCAGCGACGAATCCCCGTCGGTGCGCGGTGGCACGGTCATGGGGCCAAAGGCCGCAGCTGGAATGTCCTTGCGAAACGGCTCCATCAACGCCAGCTCCTGCGGCGACGGCGTGCCGCGGGTCTCGCAGGCGGTGTTGCCAAACAGGCCGTTGACCCGCTGGTAGGCGCCGTAGAACATCTGGCGGTTCATCCACTCGTAGTCGATCGCCAGGCCCAGGGCCTCGCGCACGCGCACATCCTGCAACAGCGGGCGGCGCGTGTTGAGCACATAGCTCTGGAAACCCGAGGGCAGCTTGTGGGCGAATTCGCCCTTGACCAGCTCGCCGGTGTCGAACTTCTTGCCATTCACGCGCCGCGCCCAGTCGCCCGCGCTGAAAAAGCGCATCAGGTCGAACTCGCCGGCCTTGAGGGCTTCGAGCCGCGCGGTGGCGTCCTTGTAGATCTTGACGGTGATGCGGTCGAAGTTGGCCGTGCCCTTGCGCACGTTCAGGTCGCGCGCCCAGTACTGCGGGTCGCGCACGTAGGTGATGTCCTTGCCGAAGCGCACCGGGCCGATCTTGTAGGGCCCACTGCCAATGGGAATGTCCATCACCACCTGGTCGAAGGGCTTGGCCTGGCCGTTCTCCACGCCCCAGTCGCGGCTGAACACCGGCAGGCCGCCCACGGTGAGCGGCAGCTCGCGGTTGGGTTGCCTGAAGCGGTAGCGCACCGTGCGCTCGTCCAGCACATCGACCCCCGCCACATCGATCAGCGTGGTCTTGTAGGCGGGCGACGTGAAGGGGCCCACCAGGGTGTCGTAGCTGTATTTCACGTCCTGCGCCACCACCTGCTTGCCGTTGTGAAAGCGCGCCTCGGGCCGCAGGCGGAACGTGGCCGAAAGCCCGTCGGGCGCCACCTCCACATCCTCGGCCAACAGGCCGTAGCCGGTGGCGGTTTCGTCCATGGAGCCCGCCAGCAGCGAGTCGAACATCAGCGACGACAGGTAGGCCGGCGCGCTGCCCTTGATGGTGAACGGGTTGTATTTGTCGAAAGTGGAGGTGCGCAGGTTGCTCACCAGCCGCAGCTCGCCGCCCTTGGGGGCATCGGGGTTCACGTAACTGAAATGCGTGAACCCGGCCGGGTAGCGCGGCGCGCCCCACAGTGCATAGGCATGCGCAGCCCAGGCTGGCACAGCACACCCCATCAGCAAGAAAGTCAGCCAAAACCGCATGCGACAATTCTGCACTACGTCGGCGGGGCATCAGGCAACGCTGAATAAGTCACCGCGATGGTGCACGCACTGGTTTGGGATGGGCTGCAAGGCGCAAAGCACAGCAATAGCCGCAGCTATTGCGAGCATTTGCAACGCTGCAGACCGCCCAAAGCCAGGGATGCGCGGCACGCGAGGGACTGGTTCAGCGTTGCCTTTGCGCAGACTGCGGGGACATCTCCCGCAGCCGTGCCGCCCCCGCCGTTGCCCCCCACATCGCATTCCACAGGAGAACAACCATGGGTTTTCTGACCGGCAAGAAACTGCTCATCACGGGCGTGCTGTCCAATCGCTCCATCGCCTACGGCATCGCCAAGGCCTGCCACGCCCAGGGCGCCGAGCTGGCCTTCAGCTACGTGGGCGAGCGCTTCAAGGACCGCATCACCGACTTTGCCGCCGAGTTCGACTCCAAGCTGATCTTTGATTGCGACGTGGGCAGCGACGAGCAGATCGATCGCATGTTCGCCGACCTGGCCCAGGCATGGCCCCAATTCGATGGCTTCGTGCACAGCATCGGCTTTGCGCCGCGCGAGGCGATTGCCGGCAACTTCCTCGAAGGCCTCTCGCGCGAAGGCTTTCGCATTGCGCACGACATCAGCGCCTACAGCTTCCCGGCCATGGCCAAGGCCGCCCTGCCCTACCTGAACGACAAGTCCTCGCTGCTCACGCTGAGCTACCTGGGCGCGCTGCGCAGCATTCCCAACTACAACACCATGGGCCTGGCCAAGGCCAGCCTGGAGGCCAGCGTGCGCTACCTGGCCGAGGCCGTGGGCCGCACCGAAGACGGCCGCAGCATCCGCGTCAACGGCGTCTCCGCCGGCCCCATCAAGACCCTGGCGGCCAGCGGCATCAAGGACTTCGGCAAGCTGCTGGGCCGCGTGGCCGACGCCGCGCCCCTGCGCCGCAACGTGACGATCGAGGACGTGGGCAACGTGGCGGCCTTCCTGCTGTCCGACCTGGCCAGCGGCATGACGGCCGAGATCAGCTATGTGGACGGCGGCTTCAGCCAGACGGCAGGCCTGAGTGCCGACCAGGTCTGAATACCGCCCGCCGGGATTCTTGGTCAAATCGGCGGCTGGCGCTTACAGATACAGCCCCAGCAGCCAGATGATCAATCGCACCATGCACCGCAGAAGCTGCCTCGCCCTGCTGGCGCTTGCCGCCCTTCCTGCCCTGCCCGCGCTGGCCGCAGACGCACCCGCCCTGCTGCTGGCCCAGGTCTATCGCCCCGGCCTTGCGCTGCAGGATTACTGGGTGAGCGAGAAATACGACGGCGTGCGCGGCTTCTGGGATGGCCGCACGCTGCGCACCCGGGGCGGCGAGACGGTGCAGGCCCCTGCCTGGTTCACCGCTGGCTGGCCCGAGGTGCCGATGGACGGCGAGCTGTGGGCCGGGCGCGCACGATTCAGCCACGCCCAGTCCACCGCGCGCCAGCAACAAGCCGACGACACGGCCTGGCGCCAGATGCGTTTCATGGTGTTTGACCTGCCCGCGCACGGCGGCACGTTCGACCAGCGCCTGCCGGCCCTGGCCGCCCTCGTCGAGCACCTGGGCCAGCCCTGGGTGCAGGCCGTGCCACAACGGCGCGTGGCCAGCGACGCGGCCCTGCAGGCGCTGCTGGCGCGCACCGTGCGCGCCGGTGGCGAGGGGTTGATGCTGCACCGGGGCGCATCGCTGTACCGCGCAGGCCGCAGCGACGATCTCATCAAGCTCAAGACGCACGAGGACACCGAGGCCCGCGTGGTGGCCCACCTGCCCGGCCAGGGCAAACACGCCGGGCGCATGGGTGCGCTGCTGGTCGAAATGCCCACCGGCCAGCGTTTCCGGCTGGGGGCGGGGTTCAGCGATGCCGACCGCGAAAACCCGCCGCCCGCGGGCAGTTGGGTGACCTACCGCTTTCGCGGCACCCACGACGGCGGCCTGCCGCGCTTTGCCAGCTTTGTGCGGGTGCGCGAGGACATGCCGGCAAGGTGAATTGAACGGGTTGAACGGGCGAGCGGCTGGCAGCCAATTCAACCAAAAATCCAGCGACCGCAACGGCCGCTGGAGCCGTCACACATTGCGGCCGTAAGGGCCATCGTCGCCCTTCTGAACCAGGTTGTCGGAAGTGGTCAGTGGCTTGGGTTGTCTGGCGAATTTTTCGGCCACGCAGTCGGCGTAATAACGCACCTGGCCGCTTTCATCCTCCACCTCGACCAGGCCGTGGATATCCGTCTCGAAGCCCGGGCACAGCTTGGCGAATTCGCGGGCGAACTTGAGGTAGTCCACGATCTTCTTGTTGAACACCTCGCCCGGAATCAGCAGCGGGATGCCCGGCGGGTACGGCGTGACCAGGCCCACGGTGATGCGGCCTTCGAGGTGGTCGATCTCCACGCGCTCGGTGGTGCGGTGCGCAATGTGCGCAAACGCGTCGCTGGGTTTCATGGCCGGCGTGAGGTCCGACAAATACATCTCGGTCGTCAGACGCGCGATGTCGTACTTGGCATACATCTCGTGCACATGCTGGCACAGGTCCTTGAGGCCCATGCGCTCGTAGCGCTTGTGCTGCTGGCAGAACTCCGGAAGGATGCGCCACATGGGCTGGTTCTTCTCGTAGTCGTCCTTGAACTGCTGCAGCGCCGTGAGCAGCGTGTTCCAGCGGCCCTTGGTGATGCCGATGGTGAACATGATGAAGAAGCTGTACAGGCCCGTCTTCTCGACCACCACGCCGTGCTCGGCCAGGTACTTGGTGACGATGGACGCCGGAATGCCGGTCTTGTCGAACTTGCCGTCCAGGCTCAGGCCCGGCGTGACGATGGTGGACTTGATCGGGTCGAGCATGTTGAAGCCGTCGGCCAGCTGGCCGAAGCCGTGCCATTTGCTGCCGTTCTTCTTGCTCTTGCTGTCGCTGCGGATGATCCAGTCCTCGGCCCGACCAATGCCTTCGTCCACCAGCTTTTCCGGCCCCCAGACCTTGAACCACCAGTCGTTCTTGCCAAACTCTTCCTCCACCTGGCGCATGGCGCGGCGGAAGTCGAGGGCTTCAAGGATGCTTTCTTCCACCAGCGCGGTGCCGCCGGGCGGCTCCATCATCGCGGCGGCCACGTCGCAGCTGGCGATGATGCTGTACTGAGGGCTGGTGCTGGTGTGCATCAGGTAGGCCTCGTTGAACAGGTGGCGGTCGAGCTTGGTGGTCTGCGAGTCCTGCACCAGCACATGGCTGGCCTGGCTGATGCCGGCCAGCAGCTTGTGGATGGACTGCGTGGCGTACGTCACCGAATGCTTGGGGCGCATGCGCTTCTTGCCCATGGCGTGGTAGCTGCCATAGAACGGATGGAAGGCCGCGTGCGGCAGCCAGGCTTCGTCGAAGTGCAGGTTGTCCACGTAGCCATCGAGCATGCCCTTGATGGTCTCGGTGTTGTAGAGCACGCCGTCGTAGGTGGACTGCGTGAGCGTGAGCACGCGGGGCTTGACCTTCTTCGGATCGACGCCTTTGAGCAGGGGGTTGGCGCGGATCTTGGCCTGGATGGCCGCAGGCTCGAACTCGCTTTGCGGAATGGGCCCGATGATGCCGAAGTGGTTGCGCGTGGGCTTCATGAACACGGGCACCGCGCCGGTCATGATGATGCTGTGCAGGATGGACTTGTGGCAGTTGCGGTCCACCACCACCACGTCGCCCGGCGCCACCGTGTGATGCCACACCATCTTGTTGGACGTGGACGTGCCGTTGGTCACGAAGAAGCAGTGGTCGGCATTGAAGATGCGCGCGGCATTGCGCTCCGATTCGCCAATGGCGCCGTTGTGGTCCAGCAGCTGGCCCAGCTCTTCCACGGCGTTGCACACGTCGGCGCGCAGCATGTTCTCGCCGTAGAACTGGTGGTACATCTGGCCCACCGGGCTCTTGAGGAACGCTACGCCGCCCGAGTGGCCGGGGCAGTGCCAGCTGTAGGAGCCGTCCTCGGCGTAGTCCAGCAGCGCCTTGAAGAAGGGCGGTTGCACGCCTTCCAGGTAGCTCTTGGCCTCGCGGATGATGTGCTTGGCCACAAACTCGGGGGTGTCCTCGAACATGTGGATGAAGCCGTGCAGTTCGCGCAGAATGTCGTTGGGCAGGTGGCGGCTGGTCTTGGTCTCGCCGTGCACGTAGATCGGCACCTCGGCGTTCTTGCGCCGCACTTCGCCAATGAAGTTGCGCAGGCTCAGCACGATGGGATCGAGCCCCTCGTTCGCGGTGAACTCTTCATCGTCAATCGACAGGATGAAGGCGCTGGCGCGGCTTTGCTGCTGGGCGAACTGGCTCAGATCGCCATAGCTGGTGACCCCGACCACCTCGAAGCCCTCGGCCTCGATGGCCTGCGCCAGGGCGCGGATGCCCAGGCCCGAAGTGTTCTCGGAACGATAGTCCTCATCGATGATGATGATGGGAAAGCGAAACTTCATGTGCAGCCTCCGTGCAACCGTGCCATGCCCGGCCAAAAAACGAAACAGGCGCGAAGTGTAAGGAATAAGCATGACGCGCCTTTGAAGTGCCATTCTTTTGACCCAGAATGTGGTGCACTAAAGACGAACAAGGAGTCCGCATGGAGGAATCCACTATCTGGTGGCTGTTGGCAGGCGTGGCGGTGGTGACCGAACTGCTGACCGGCACTTTCTATCTGCTGATGCTGGCGGTGGGGCTGGCAGCCGCAGCGCTGGCCGCGCACCTGGGCCTGCCGCTGGCCGCGCAGATCATCACGGCCGCGGTGGTGGGCGGCGGTGCGGTGGTGGCATGGCACCAGTTCAAGAAGAAACGCCCTGGCGACCCTTCTGCCCGCGCCGATCGCAGCGTGAACCTGGATGTGGGCGAAACCGTCATGATCGACAGCTGGAGTGCCGATGGCACGGCCAGCGTGAAATACCGCGGCACCCAGTGGACCGCCATTCATCGCCCCGGCGTCACGCCCTCCACCGGCATGCACCGCGTGGCCGAACTGGTGGGCAGCCGCCTGCTGGTCGATCCGCTCTGAAATCACCGCCCATACCCAACGCCCGGAAAGGCCCCCATGGAAATCGCCCTCATCCTCTTCGCCATCGCCGTCGTCTTCATTGCGCGCTCCGTCAAGGTCGTGCCCCAGCAAAACGCCTGGGTGAAAGAGCGGCTGGGCAAATATGCCGGCACGCTCACGCCGGGCCTGAACTTTCTGGTGCCGTTTGTGGACAAGGTGGCCTACAAGCACAGCCTGAAAGAAATCCCGCTCGATGTGCCCAGCCAGATCTGCATCACCCGCGACAACACGCAGCTGCAGGTGGACGGCATCCTGTACTTCCAGGTCACCGACCCCATGCGCGCCAGCTATGGATCGAGCAACTACATCATGGCCGTCACCCAGCTGGCCCAGACCTCGCTGCGCAGCGTGATCGGCAAGCTCGAACTCGACAAGACCTTTGAAGAGCGCGACATCATCAACGCCCAGGTGGTGCAGGCCATCGACGAGGCCGCGCTGAACTGGGGCGTGAAGGTGTTGCGCTACGAAATCAAGGACCTCACGCCCCCGAAGGAAATCCTGCACGCCATGCAGGCCCAGATCACCGCCGAACGCGAAAAGCGCGCCCTGATCGCCGCCTCGGAAGGCCGGCGCCAGGAACAGATCAACATCGCCACCGGCGAGCGCGAGGCCTTCATTGCCCGCTCCGAGGGTGAAAAGCAGGCCGTCATCAACAAGGCACAGGGCGAAGCCGCATCGATCAAGGCCGTGGCCGAAGCCAATGCCGAAGCCATCGAACGCGTGGCCGCCGCCATCCGCCAGCCCGGCGGCGAGCAGGCCGTGCAACTCAAGGTGGCCGAAAAAGCCGTGGAAGCCTATGGCAAGGTGGCCACCGACGCCACCACCACCCTCATCGTTCCCAGCAACATGACCGAGGTGTCGGCACTGATTGGCTCTGCCATGAAGATGGTTCAGACCCAGAAGGCCAGCTGAAGCCGGTTTTTTTGGGGCAAGCCAGGCCGCGAACCCCAACACACCCTGACCTGTGGCTATAATCGTGGGCTTCGGAGAGGTGGATGAGCGGTTTAAGTCGCACGCCTGGAAAGCGTGTGTGGGCTAATCCCCACCGCGGGTTCGAATCCCGCCCTCTCCGCCAGAACACAACCCCAAGTGATTGATTCACTTGGGGTTTTTTCTTTTTTGCCCCGGAGTTTTTTTCTCTGTACTGCACAAAGTACTGCAAAAAATTAGCCGTTGACGGGCCTGATGCAAGGCAGGGTCAGATCTGGGCTCGATAAACCAGCGTGATGCTCGGACTGCGAGTTGTTTTATCTAGTTGGTTGTTGACAAGTAACTAGCATTTACAACAAACTACTTGAATGCGCCATGCACAACATTCAACGCTGGAACAAGCCGTGCTCGCACTCGCCGAGCGCCAACCACTGCTGCGCGCACGCGACCTGACAGCGCAGGCGCTGCCGACCGTGGTGCTCAGCCGACTGGTCGCTGCGGGCAAGCTGGAACGTGTGGCCCGCGGCGTCTACAGCCTGCCGGGGCGTGCGCTCAGTGAACACCGGTCCCTGGCCGAAGTGGCCCTGCGGGCGCCGCGTGGCGTTGTGTGCCTGCTGTCGGCGCTGCGCGTCCATGGCATCGGCACCCAGGCGCCGTTCGAGGTCTGGCTTGCGATCCCTCCGCACACACCCACACCCCGGCTCGACCAGCCAGCGCTGCGCGTGGTGCGCATGTCGGGACTGGCCCTTTCCGAAGGCGTTGAACCCATCGACATCGATGGCGTGCAAGTCCCGGTGTTCAACGCCAACAAAACGGTGGCCGACTGCTTCAAGTACCGCAACAAGATCGGTCTGGACGTGGCGCTGGAGGCGCTGCGCGATGGCTGGGCTCAGCGCAAGCTGACCATGGATGCGCTCTGGCACTACGCCGCGGTCAACCGCGTAGCCAATGTGATGCGGCCCTACCTGGAAAGCGTGACAGCATGAGCCGCAACCTGGCCGCCTCCATCCGCGCCCGCTTGAAGCAACGCGCCGATGCCACGAAGCAGACTTCAACCTGACGCTCACCCACTACGGGCTGGAGCGGTTCGTGCTGCAGGTGGACATCGGTTTTGGCGATGCGGTCACACCTGAGCCGGAAACGGTAAAAACTGAGGCTTCATGCGGCCTTCTGGCTGAACACAGCTACCGTGACCAACCCCCCGCCCCTGCCACAACCAATCAAACGCCAGATCTCCTTACCATCCGCAGAAGCCCCATCTTGTCAGTCAAGAAATCGATGAAAGTGATGGCGGCGCGCGACTGATAGCGGTTGGGCATGTACATCAGGTACAGGTGGTTCCCGTCGATGCCGAACTGATATTCGGCAAGCACCTGCACCAACTCACCTGTCTGGAGACGCGGCCGGATCACATAGTCGGGCACCAAGCCCACGCCGATGCCGCTCAAAATGCAATCGAGCACAAAGGGGTAGCTGCGCGACATGAGGGTTGGAACAAACTCGATCTCCTCTTCATGGCCATTTTGAGCGGCAGTCATGCGCACACGGCCGCTCACCCCGCCCGATGTGATGATGGGCGTGCGCCTGAGCTCGCCCAAATTCTGTGGCAAACGTTCCCGGGCAGCCCATTCGGCGGAAGCGCACAAGGTGTAGTGAACAGGCCCCAAATCCCGGGCCACGACCATGGGGGGAGGCTCCGGGGTCACGCGGATTGCAACATCCACTCCGTCCTTGACCAGGTTGTCGATGAAGTTCTCCAGCCGCACCTCCAGGATGATGCCGGGGTACTTCTTCTTGAACTCAATTAGCCAAGGCCCCATGACCAGCTGCCCGAAACCGGTAGGCGCGCTCAGGCCGATCTTCCCTGTCAGCTGGTCTTCGCTCGCGCTGACGGCATCGCGCATCAGCGCTGCTTCATGAACGATGTTCCTGGCATGCTCGTAGACCTGCTGGCCCATATTGGTCAGCTCCACACCCTGCGGTGTACGGCGCAGCAACTCGGCATCCAGCGACTTCTCCAGCTGGGCGACGTGATAGCTGACATTAGCGCGTGACATGTTCAAGGCGCGGGCAGCCTGGCTGAGGTTTCCCCCGTCCACGATTTCTACAAAGATGGTCAGTGCGAGCAGGTCCATGTATGACGGCCACTTCATGTCAAATATTTTTGACCATGGTGTACATCAATGCTGTCGTTGTCAATGGCGATCTTGTCTGAAAGAATCACCAAACCACCAGCGAGCGGACAACACAAACTGGATATTCAAGGAGACATAATGACACTGACACGTTCAAAATTTTTGCGCACCTCGGCGCTTACGGCCATGGGTCTGCTGTTGGCTTCCACCACCCTGCAATCGTTGGCTGCAGACTGGCCCGATCGACCTATCAAGCTGGTGGTGCCATTCCCAGCGGGAGGCCCCACGGATTCCGCGGCCCGCGTATATGCCGAGGCGCTGAGCAAGCGGCTCGGGCAACCGATCGTGGTGGACAACAAGCCCGGCGCCTCGGGCGCGGTGGCGGCGGGCCAGTTCATGAACACGCCGGCTGATGGCTACACTTTCATGATGATGGTGACGCCCACCATCCTGGCGCCGCATTTCTTCAAGACAGCCACATTCAATCCCGCGACCAGTTTTGCCCCCATCACCAAGATCTACGACCTGCCCAACGTGATCGCGGTCAACAAAAACTCGCTGCCCGACCTGACCGATCTGAAGTCGCTGTTCGCCAAATCCAAGGCAAGCGCGCAACCGCTGATGTACACCAGCAGCTCGGGGCATCTGAGCATGGAACTGATGAAGTCCAAGGGCTTCAGCAACATGCAGCACGTTGCCTACAAGGGCAGCGCACCCGCGATGAACGACACGTTGGGCGGCGTGGTACCGGTGATCTATGCGGACATGGTCACGGCCCTGCCGCAAATCAAGGGGGGCCGGCTGAAGGCAGTGGCGGTGGGCACGCCCAAGCGTGTGAAGGTGCTGCCCGAGGTGTCCACCATGGCCGAGCAGGGCTTTGGCGGCTACGAAGCATCCTCCTGGGGCGGCCTGGTGGCGCCGAAAAACACGCCGCAGAACATCATTGACCGCGTGAGCGAAGAATCCCGGCAGATTCTGGCCAGCGACGAGATAAACCAACGCTTCGAGCAGATTGGCATTCTTCCCGCCTACCTCACCCCGGGCAAAACGCAGGAGCTGCTTCTGTCCGACTTCACCGGCTGGGGCAAGGTGGTCAAGGACAACCAGCTCACCGCCGAATAAACCTCTCCCAGCATCCAAACGGATCAGCCCACCCAGACGCGGCTAAGGGCAAGCCGCGTCTTCGCAATGGGAAAAACACCAGACGCACCATGAAAACACGTATCACAGAGCTGCTCGGAATCCGCTATCCCATCATTCAGGGTGGCATGCAGTGGGTAGCCCTCAGCCCGCTGGTGGCCGCTGTCTCCAACGCCGGCGGACTCGGTGTGCTCACCGCGTTGACGCAGCCTTCGCCCGAAGACCTGCGCAAGGAAATCCAGAAAACACAGGCGCTCACCAGTGCCCCATTCGCGGTGAACCTGACATTCCTGCCCGCGCAGAACAAGCCGCCCTATGACGAATTCATCGACGTCATCATCGAAAGCGGTATCCGCATCGTGGAGACCGCGGGCAACAACCCCAGGGAATACATGGGTCGGCTGCACCAGGGCGGCGTCAAGGTGATCCACAAATGCACTTCGGTGCGGCATGCGCTTTCGGCTCAGAAGATCGGGGTGGATGCCGTCTCGATCGACGGATTCGAGTGCGCGGGCCATCCGGGCGAAGACGATGTTCCGGGCCTGGTGTTGATTCCCGCCGCGGTCAAGGTCCTCGACATACCCGTCGTCGCCTCTGGCGGCATCGCCACGGGTGCGGGCATGGCGGCGGCACTGGCGCTGGGCGCCGAGGGCGTCAACATGGGCACGCGCTTTTTGGCCACCATGGAAGCTCCGGTCCACGATGACTTGAAGCAAGCCCTGGTCAACGCCAAGGAAACCGATACGCAACTGGTGCTGCGCAGCCTGAACAACACCTCCCGCGCACTGCAAAGCAGCGTGACACAAGAGGTCGTGGACATGGAGCGCCGTGCGGGAGGTTGTCAATTCGAAGACCTGCGCCACCTCGTCACCGGACAGCGCGGCAAGGCGGCGCTGCAGTCGGGCAACATAGACGACGCCGTGATCGCTACCGGCCAGTGCGTGGGGCTCATCGATGACGTTCCCACCTGCCAGGAGCTGATAGACCGCATGGTGCGTGATTGCCGCGCTGCCTTCGCGCGGGGAACCGGACTGTTCCTATCCTGATCGCGGCACCCTGGAGACACCATGTTCTATCCCATACGCGCCATACGCTGTCTCGCGGACATCGAGGCCATCGAGCAAACGCCGTTGGATGCGCTGATCGAGCCCCAATCCACCCATGCGTTGTTCGAGGCCTCGGCCCGCAGCCATGGCGCAGGGGTGGCCCTGACCTTCCTCAAGACCGCCGATGACGACGCCGACATCGAGCGCTACACCTACGCGCAACTGCTGGGCAAGATCAACCAAACCGCCAATGCGTTGCATAGCCTGGGGCTGGGCAGGCAGGACACCGTCGGCATCATGCTGCCGGGCTGCCCTGAATACCATTTCGCGCTGTGGGGCGGCGAGGCCGCAGCCATCGTGCAGCCGATCAATCCTTTGCTCACGGTAGAGAAAATCTCGTCACTGCTCAGTGCCACCGGTGCCAAGGTCCTGGTTGCCTGGGCAGACCGGGACGATGCCAGCATCTGGGGCAAGGTGGCGCAGCTCGCCACCGGCATCGAGCATGTTCTGTACGTGAGCCACACGGGCGCCGTGCCCGATGCCACTGGCATCCGCGCATCCGTGCAAAGCTTCTCCGAGCTCATTGCCCGCCAGCCTGCGGACCAACTGCTCTCGGGGCGCAAGATCCAACCGAGCGATGTCGCAGCCTACTTCCATACGGGCGGCACCACTGGCTCGCCCAAGTTGGCGGCACAGACGCATGGGGCCCAGGTCTATACCGCCTGGGCCAGCGTGCAGATGCAGGGCCTGACCCCAAGCGACCGCACCATCAACGGCTACCCGCTGTTTCACGTGGCCGGGGTGTTGCCTGGTTCGCTGGCCTGCTTCTCCGCGGGCGCCGAGGTCATCATCCCGACCAAGGAGCTGTTCCGCAACAAGGACGTTATTGCCAATTTCTGGCGGCTCGCGGACCGCCATATGCCGACCGTCATGTCCGCCGTACCCACGGTGCTGTCCGCGCTCTCGGACATCGACCTGGGTGGAGCAGATATCTCCTCCATCCGCTACTTCCGCACGGGCGCCGCGCCGCTCAGCCAGGAAACGGCACGACGCTTCAAGGATCGTACGGGTTTCCATGTGCACGAAAGCCTGGGCATGACCGAGATGACCGGCATCTCCACCATCACCCCGCCCGGCGTGCATGCCAGCGTTGGCCATGTCGGTTTCAGAACGCCGCATGCCCGCATCCGCATCGGCAAGATGGATGCCAACGGCAATCTCACGCCAGACGAAGCAGTGGCCGGCGAGACCGGCATGGTGCTGTTCAAGTCGCCCAATCTGTTTGCAGGCTACCTGGGTCAGATCGAGAGAAAGAGCTATTTCACGGACGACGGCTGGCTCATCTCAGGCGACCTGGGTTCGCTATCACCCGATGGCTTGCTCAAGCTGCAAGGACGCTCGAAAGATCTGATCATTCGCAGCGGCCACAACATTGACCCGCAAGTGATAGAACAAGCCCTGGAAAGACACCCCGCCGTGAAGGCCTGCGCCGCGGTGGGTGCGCCAGACCGGTATGCAGGGGAAGTGCCGGTGGCCTTCGTCACGCTCAAAGAAGGTCAGACAGCAGATGCCGAATCCCTGCGCGACTTTGCGGCACGCCACGTGGACGAGCCGCCCGCGCGCCCCAAATACGTCGAAATCCTGCCCGCACTGCCTACCACCAACGTGGGCAAAGTCTTCAAGCCCGAACTGCGCGGCATGGCCATGGAGCGGTATCTGGAGAAAGAACTCGCAACCATCATGCAGCGAAACCAGCAGCCAGCTTCTTGTTGGCCGCAAGTGCGCTTTGACGACGCACAAGGCTTCATCCTGCGGGATCCACAACGCTGCCTCTCGGATACAGACCTGCAAACGCTGGAAAAGCAGACGCAATTCACCGGGGCCCATATACATGTCGAAGCCTGATGCTTCTGCATGCGCGAAACATGTAGTTTGCTGACGCATCAGCGCCACAGGCACCACCATGCGCGCGGACGAGATGTCCCGCTCCACCTGGTTACCCCCAACCACCAGTGCACGCGCTCGACTCCGCCACCCAGCACAACCATGTCTGTGTATGGCTGCAGTCGCCCGGCCCATACAGCCTTTGGCGCCGAATACCGACTTTCCAAATGGCGCAGCAGAGCATCGGGCAGCGGCAGCCAGCCGACCAGCATGCCGAAAGCTAGCGCAGTGACCAACGCACGACGGGCCGCCACTGATCGGCTCAGCCGCCACCAGAGCGCCAGCAAGAGCAGCACAGCCACCCAAGTAAATCACCCCAAGGAACGACGCGTTCCATCTCGCCTAGGAACTCGCGCTTGCGCGTTCGTTTGCTCGACGACCCCAATCCCAGGCTTTGCTGCTTCATACGGATATCGTCTCAGCAGACGCGGCCACTGACAAGCACAGGCTGACCAGATTTATGCAGACCTTCCCTCGCCGGACCATTTCCGTCAATTTGCGCGGACGGTTCGTCTTCTTAAGGGCGACGCGTACATCAGGCGCACCAACCAGCGAGGTGCAATCCTTAGTGCAAATCTCAGTATTGGGTAGACGTACTTCCACGTAATGCCATTCAGAGCCCAGATGCCCGTTGTGTAACAGCGCAACTCGCTGAAGGATTTTCCGATGCTGCGCCTGCTCCAAAAATGAGGGCTAACCGTAAAATCGAGAAGAGGTTCATTGACATTGTCAAATCTGAAGCCTTCTTGCGCGCAGCGAAACCATAATGCAATATCCTCGTTAGTCCCTGACAGCGGATACCCACCGACACGGTCAAGGACGTGACGCCTGAAGCAGACCGTGGGGTGTGCTACCGGTACTCCTCGACAAAGCTTCGCGAGTGCATCATCGGGTCCACGACAGAAACTGATTCGGCGTCGGGTGCCCTTCTCAGTGTCAACTTCGATAATATCAGTGCCCAGAATATCGATGGACGGATGTTGCCGAAAATAGTCAAGCTGCACCTGGTAACGCCTGATATCCGAGCGATCATCGGCGTCCATCCGGAATATGAATGCCTCGTCGCTCAACTCTTTGATAAGTGAGTTAAGGGCTGCAGCTAGACCAAAGTTACGATCGAGTCGATGGATTCGATAGATACGTTCACCGCGTTCTGCGATCACGCGATTGATGCCCTCAGGCACTGGGCCATCGACCGCCAAGTAAAGGTGCGACTCGACTTCATCAGTGAACTGCTGACCTAGTACTGACTCAAGTGCCACAGCCAGAGCTTGCGGATCGTCTCCACGGTAGACAGCCATCAGGGTAGCGACCTTGGTTCTCATCGTTTCATATCTCGACTAAAGGTTGGCGTATCGGCGCCTATTGCACAATAGGCTCCAGAGGTTAAGGAGTTCGGGCGGCAAGTGTTGTGAATTCATATTCGCACCCATGATGGGGGAATCAAATCCTTGTCATTCGTGCCATTCAAAAACCAGCTTCGCGGCGCCACCACGAGCTTTTTTGTTGACGGGTTCAACCAAGCCCCCCACCAACTAAAACTGCTATTTGCAATGATGTGATGATCGGCCTGGGACATCAGCCGCATGTCGTTCGCACTCCGAGAGCCGCCGTTATGCCGAACAGTCTCGATCGGACCAAACTCGGAACCTAGCTGTGCATCCACCCAATCTGGGTCATCCGAGAAAGCGAATAGCCGCACACCTGGCACGCGCTGGCGTACCAAGCGAATGGCATCCCGGTAGTAATCAAGGCTACACAGCGCGAAAACACCCTGGTTCTTGGCGAGGGTGTAGTCTCCTCGACGCACGTGGAGGCTGGCGCTGGGCTGGGCCTGCATCCGCTCGCGAACAGCGAGGTCGGCTTCGTCCCAGGGCATGCGGAAGGTGAAGTCTGCGCGGATACGGTCAGCCACAGCCGCGAAATAGCGCTCAGACTGCCAATAGCCATGCAGATAGCTCGATGCCCGCACGTCATTGATGCCAGGCCAGTACTGAAAATACGGCTCATTGCTCCAGTTCCGGCCCGTTGCCCAGCGCATAGTCGGCCGGCCGAACACCCGTCGCAGTACCGGCGGTGCCTGCCAGCCTAGCAGACGCTTCAGCTCAACCTCGTTAGCCTGCGGCACTTCGACATGGAACACACGTTGTAGCTCGAAGCCGTTGTGCAGCGTGTAGCCGTCAAATTGGTCCGTAGCAATGCGCAGCGGCTGTTCGGTACGAAGGCTTAAGGCCCGGCCACAAGCGTACTGAAACATCTGATTGCCCAGTCCACCGATGATGTTGGAGATGATCATCTTGAATAAATAATTTGGCGCACTACGCCTTAGGCGACGCATTGAGCGCCTGACGCACTTCAGCGATCGGCACGGGATTTGGATAAAAAAGCGTTGCAATACGGGTCACCAAGCGCATGCCATACCAGCACGCGGCTTCGCACGCACGCAGCACTCCATGAAGTACGGGCTCGCCGGCTCGCGGCCCAAGCCAAACGCGAGCAGTTGGGTGTCGGTCTTGCAAATAGACGCGTTCCTCACGCTCTATTCCCGCGATTTCTGACCCGAGACTTGCTGTGATGGAGTCTGCGCGGCCCAGCAATGATCCGATCTGTATATGCGGACACGGTCTCAATAGCCTCGTCACCTTAAGCACGCGCGCATAAAGGTCCACGTCGATAAGCCACCGCAGCCTTCCGTCAAACCTTGGATACAAGGAGCGACGAATCACTAGCGTCGCGGTGGGGCCAACTACATTGCGCCGGAACAAGTAGTTAGGACAATGCCTAACTACGAAAGTCCTCAGCCACATCGGCAAATGGCGGCGACAGCTACCGCTGCCAGGATCTGCGAGAACGCAATCAAGCAACAGGATGTCAGTCTTAACATCCTGCCGCAGGGCTTGGACCAAGTTATGTACAAAATGTTCGCTTAAGGGGAATTCATCGTGATGCAGCAGCATACAGTATTCACCCCGAGCCGCATCAAGTAGCGCGTTCCAGTTAGCCGCAGCCCCTAAAGGTGGCTTGTTATGTTGATACTTTAACGTACATTTAGATCTAATTGCAAATAATGAAACAAGCTCTTGAATTTCATTGTCAGGAGAGTCGTCAAAAATAAGCAACTCCCACTCATTTAAATAACCCTCGCCAAGCGCCTTGAGAATTCGCTCCAACCCAGGCGCATAACAGTATGCCGGAATAAGGACACTAAGACGAGGGCGATTCACAGTCGATCACCAAAACAGGATTTCACAATAGCTTTCATCAAAAAATAGTTGAATAAGTTGAATGTAAAAGTAAATTATAAAAAGTATTACTTATTTAAAGAACTTTTATAAACAGCCTCATCTTTTTTTATTAATAATAAAACAAATGGAAACATCATTACATTAAATATTTTATCAAATCCACTATTTATAAATAATGGTGCTGCAAAAATAATAATTAATAAATAGAATTTGTTTCTATTCAACTTCAAGCGCTTAAGATTTTCGTACAAATATATTATGTAAATGCCCAGGCCTAAAATTCCGAAATCGGAGAAAAACCCAATGAAATGACCGTCCGCAGTAATTTTTTGTTGCCCATCTGCAGGGAAGCCGGTATTTAAACCCATTGAGTTGCCTATCAATTTGTCTACAACAGATGGATTATTTGATACAGCCGACCATCCATGAACCCTATCTTGATCTGAAGTATTTACGAATATTTCAAACAGGTTAATAAAACCAGCCCAGTGCTCCGTCAATAAATAACACAATAAAATAAATGTCAGCGACATGAATATTTTGTACATTATATTTTTGACGACAAATATTGAAATTATTAGTATTAAAAAAATCTGCAAGATAATTATTCGAGAAAAGCACAATAAAGCAGATATAAAAAAGATGGCTACTTTTTTTAATGAAACTCGTTCGCTGGGCGAAATTAATATCATCAAGAAAAACCCAATGAAAAACGAGTAGTCTATTACCGTTCCACCAATACCGCCGGTTGCCCTATCAATGCCCAATCCATTTGAGCTCACTATATTCCCCCCGTAATTCATAAAAATATTACTTAAAAAAGTATTACTTTGTTGAATTAAAGAAATGATTGTAGTAATGAATAGATATGACCATAAGATTAAAGAAATTCGATCTCTAAATATTTTACTAAAACTATTGCTTAATACAATGTTTGTCCCAACTATTAATAAAATAAATTTAACTAATGAAACGCTGGGTTGGTATATATTTGCACTAATTATTACTTCAACAACATATCTAAAAATAAGATACGCAATCAATAATTGCTCATAATTTTTAAATCTAAACTTATTCTTTATCAAATAAAAATAGGCTATGAATATAATGGCTAATTGAAGCTGCGTCAGACTAGCGTTACTTATATTCAGAAAATAGTCGGCAACAGGTTTTAAAATATTGATCAGGATAATCAACAGCAGTGCATATACAGCTCTTCTCTCACTGCCTGGGCCGACAACAATATTTTTTTGAGCGACTATGGTCATTATTATAATTTACGAAAACTTCTTATCAACTAATCAATTGACTCAATAAATTTATTAAGTCGATCATTTCATAACCAATTTTTTCAGTTCCCTTTTTTGAATAAAGGAGATAATTGGGTGAAGCGGTAGGATTAATATCAACATTAATATCTTTCCTGCAATGATTGTCGATAACAAGTAATATTCCGCATGCCATGCATCTATGCATCGCTGTTGGAACATCCTAATCCCATTAACTTTTCCGCTAAAGTACCTTGTTATAGAAAACTTTACGATTCTTGTGCTAATTCCGCTGCCGACTCGGTAAAGAACAAGGGGCTCATCTATATGCACTACTGGTCCAAGCAGCGTGCCACGAAATCCAAAAATTTGATCCTCGGCGGAAATATTGGTATTTAGTGGGCCAAAGGAGAGGACAAGTAATTTGGTCCACGCCTGCGTTGCCCCTATGGCGATGGGGTGAGGCGAGAGAGCGGAATTAATTTTTCTATTTAAATTTTTAATACCCGGACTATTAATTATTCCCGCAACCTCACTATTTAGATTAATTTTTTTAGCTGTAGAGAAAAAATAACTAGGGACCCTTGCGTAGCGCAAATACTCATCCACAATTACTTGAGTTCGTTGAGGCATAGAAATATCATCACCTGCCGCACAAACGATTAACTCTCCATTTGAGATCGAATTAATTTTATTAATGTGCCTTGCCAGGCCAATATTTTTGTCATTTCTTAAGCAAATTACTTTATGAGAACCACCATAAGAACTTACCATCTCTTTTGCAATTTCGAAAGTTCGATCAGATGAGTGATCATCTGAAATAATAATTTCTAAGTGCGAGTAAGTTTGTGAAAATGCACCCAAAATAGCTTCTTTTATATAATCTTCCTGATTATAAGAAAACAGCGCAAATGTGACTAATGGCATTATTTCGGACATTTACTTATACTTTAAAAAATTTACGCATATTTCTTTTACCTTCGCCAAGGTAAATTCAGTGATTCTAACCGCCGGCCCACCATAATTACTCGTACTCGCTATCCGGGCTAATGTATAAAGTGCGAATGCCAGTGATATTGCAACTGTAACGATTGCACCCGACCAATAGTGGGTGCTGATGATCGCAACCGCTATGCAAAGCACGAAAGTGATAACTATTAATTTCACTACACTACCGGACCATTGAAAACCAATTCGGCGCTTAGCTAGCAGATAAACTAACGGCAGATAAACTAAATAGCATAGCAAAAATGAAATACCGGTAATCTGTAGTCCAACGCTGGAGGAAAAACCTGCAATCAAGCCTCCCATCAGCATAAGCGCTACCGTTTCTGTCCAAAAGAAAGTCTTGCCGGCTCCCGCTGCCAAGATTACAAAGCCCAATGGCCAACTGGCCACCTTGAGAACGTCACCCAATATTTGCCAACGCAACACATCCACTGCGGGTGAAAATTCACCTGAATACAGCAGGTTAATCACCCAAGGGGCCAATCCGATCATGGCGATAAAAAGCGGCGCGCTAAGAAGAAGTGCAATTTCCGTTTGCTCATTGACCAGACGGGTTGCTGCTTTGTGGTCATTGATCACCCCGGTTAGCCGGGGGTAATAGTCTGCGCCCATGGCCGCTAACACAAATCCGATGTATTGCATCGAGATAGTCCATGCCGCCTGAAAGTGGCCGAGCGATTCTGCACCCAAGGCATGGCCCACTTCTACCCGTATCCAGAGTTGCACCAATGCCCCGACCAGCCCCGCGCCCATGAAGGGGACGCCCAGGCGCAACAATGTTTGCCACTGGTGCGCCATTTCTTGCATGGAAATCGGTTCAGAGGTCACCTTGGGCAAGCGCGACACATACAAGTGCCCTAGGAGAAAGTTCACGAGAGGGCCAATAAGCACGTAGGCCAATAAGCCCGCTTGCCCCCACTGCCACAACAAAGCCATACCCATCACGGTATTCAGTAATGCACCAAACACACTCAGCCGCGCCATGTCGCCGATACGGCGCATGCCTTGTATCAATGCACCTTGTGAGGCACCGGCTACAGACAAGGCAACGCCCAGTGCCAACCAACCAACCAACGTTGAGTGTTCGGCACCGCCCAGTACACGGACCGCCAACATTTCTCGTGACGACCAAACGACCAGCGCGCCGGCAGCGGCCAGCAACAACGCGCCCCAGGTCATTGCGCGGTGCACCACGGCCAGGGCACGTTCATTTTCCTGACTGAGTGCTTCGGCGATTTGACGTGTGCCCACAGTGCCAATGCCCATGGTGGCAACAGCTGTGGCCGTTGTGATAAGGCCCGTGTAGAGGCTGACAAGGCCAACGCCGGCTGGGCCAAGCAAAACGGCAAGGATTTTGGTGCGCACTAAACCGATCAAAATATTGATGACCGAGGCCCCACCAATAATAGAAGTGCTTTTGAGAATGCGCCGGTAGGACGCGACTTGTTCAGACACGCTTAGGCCCCTGCATTCATTTCGGCCACAACAGCGGCTGCACCCGTATCTTCCAAGTGCGGCCCTATCGGCAAGCTGAGGCACTGGTTCGCAATTTGCTCGGCGATAGGAAATTGACCCTGCACATAACCCGCTGCCGTATAAGCCTGCTGCAAATGCGGCGGAATGGGGTAGTGAATCAGCGTGCCAACACCTGCTTCACCCATTTTTGCAAGCAAGGCGTCACGGTGAGGGTGTTGCACCACATACAGGTGCCACACGGGTTCGGCCCAGTCGGGCACGTGGGGCAGGATCAGTCCGCAGTTGGCCAAGCCCTGCTGGTAGCGCGCGGCGATGGCGCTGCGACGGGCATTCCATTCGTCCAGGTGCGCCAGCTTCACGCCCAGGATGGCCGCTTGCAGCGGGTCCAGCCGGCTGTTGTAGCCCTGCACCTCGTTCACGTATTTCACGCGCGAGCCATAGTTGCGCAACACGCGGATGCGGTCGGCCAGTTGCGGGTCGCTGGTCGTCACCGCGCCGCCGTCGCCCATGGCGCCCAGGTTTTTGCCGGGGTAAAAGCTCCAGGCCACGGCGTCGCCATGCGCGCCCAGCCGCTGGCCTTTGTAGCGCGCACCGTGGGCTTGCGCCCCGTCTTCCAGCACGTGCAGGCCGTGCTTGCGGGCAATGGCCAGGATGGGGTCCATGTCGGCTGGCTGGCCATACAGGTGCACGGGCAGGATGACCTTGGTGCGTGGGGTGATGGCCGCTTCGATGCGGGCTGGGTCAATGTTGAAGGTGCGCGCATCGGGCTCCACCGGCACGGGCGTGGCCCCGCACTGGCTGACGGCCAGCCAGGTGGCGATGTAGGTGTTGCTGGGCACAATGACTTCGTCACCCGGCCCTACGTCCATGGCGCGCAGGACCAGGTGCAGGGCGTCCAGGCCGTTGGCTACGCCTACCGCCTGGGCTGCGCCGCAGTAGCTGGCAAAATCATCTTCAAATGCCTCTACCTCCGGCCCACCGATGTAGTAGCCAGAGGCCAGTGATCGGGCTACGGCAGTGTCAATCTCGGTTTGCAGCTCGCGGTAGGCCGCGCCCAAATCTAAAAATGGAATTTTCATGCTTGCCACCGTGCCCGCATGAATTCTGCGTAGTCGCGGTAATAGTCTGCTTCGTCGTATTTGTTGGAGGCCAGCACCATGCAGACGGAGCCAGACGAAAAGTTGTCCAGTTCGCGCCAGATCATGGGGCAGACATACAGGCCGTTGTATGAGCGGCTGAGGTGCACGCGCTTCTTGTTTTCCCCGTCATCCAGCACCACATCAAAGCTGCCTGACATGGCAATGATGAGCTGGTGCAGCCCTTTGTGCGCATGACCACCGCGCTCGGCGCCGCCCGGCACGTCATAAAGGTAATAGACACGCTGGATATCAAAGGGAATCTGGTTGCCGCCTTCCACAAAGGTCAGGTTGCCACGGGGGTCGGCGATTTTCGGAAGTTCAATTATTTTGCAGAGGTCGATATTGAATTTCATTAGATTTTTCTTGAGCTTGTTTGACTGATTACGCCGGCTGGGTTGCCCACAACCGTGGCGCCCGGTGGCACGTCTTTGGTAACCACCGCACCCGCCCCCACAGTAGCGCCAGCGCCAATAATCACGCCGGGCAACAACGTAGCGCCGCCGCCGATGCTGGCACCCGCTTCGATGCGTGTGGCGACCAGCTTGAAGTTAACGTTTCCGCTCTTGGGGTACTTGTCGTTGGTAAAGGTCACGTTGGGGCCGATAAAAACATCGTCACCCACGCGCAAACCGTCCCACAGCTGGACGCCGCTTTTGACGGTAACGCGGTCGCCGATGACCACGTCGTTTTCAATCAGGCAGTGCGCGCAGATATTGCAGTCCTGGCCGAGCTTTGCGCCGGGCAGCACGACGACGAACTGCCAGACGCGCGTGCCAGCGCCGATGGCAGTGGACTGGACGTCAGCCAGAGCGTGGATAAAGGGTTGATTCATCAATAGACCTTGAAAAGAAAAGTCTTCGGCGGCGCCTCAGACACTACCGTTTTGATAGCAAATATTTACCATCCTATGCTGACAGCAACCACATATTTCTCATTATTTCTGCCCGATGTGCTGCATGGGGCGTGGATTGCCGCGCTTCGCTCGCAATGACGCGGGGGCCGCGGCTTGGGGGTTCATTCTGGTTTGCAGAAGGCGGCATAGGCCAATGCCAGGCCGGCTTCCAGCTCCACCTTGGCGCGCCAGCCGGCTGTGCAGACGGGCGGAGTCCATGAGCTTGCGCGGTGCTCCGTCTGGTTTGCTGTGGTCAAAGGTGATGCTGCCCTGGAAGGGCCACGGTGCGGGCCAGCTGGGCGATGCTCACGTCGCCGCCAAAGCCGACGTTGATGTGGCTTTGCATGGGCTGGGCCTCGGTCGGGCGAAAGTAGCGCGGGTCCACTTTCACAATGAGCCAAGCTCCTTGATTGCTTCTTTAATGGGATAGTGATGATTGCCTACAAAGAGACCGAAGCGATCAATATGCTCTGCGTTAGTAAGTGTGCGGTGAACAGTGGAATCGAAATATTTAACCACTTCGTTTTTGGCGAAGTTGCCGGCCACGATCGGGCGACACTCAAAACCTAGCTCATTCAGCTTCACCACCAATGCCTTGCGCGTGAGTTTGCTACCGGGACGAATCACCAAACTGAAGCCGAACCAACTGCTTTCGCCAATCTCCTGCTGGATGATGATGTCTGGATGATTGCTCAACGACGCTTGCAGCAGCTTGCCGTTCTTGCGGCGCTCTTCAATCATCTTTGGCAAGCGTTTCAGTTGCTCGACACCCAGCGCGCCTTCCATTTCCAGCGGGCGCACGTTGTAGCCGGGCAGCACGAAACGGAATGATTCTTCGAACGGGTCATCGCTCTTGTCGCTACACACGTGATTTTTCTTGGGCAGGTTGCGCGTCCAGCCGTGAGCCCTGAGTGACAGCAGGATTTGGTAAATCTCGTCGTCGTCGGTAACAATCAGGCCGCCCTCCATGGTGGAGATGTGGTGGCTGAAGAAAGAACTGAAGCTGCCCATCACGCCGAAGGTGCCGGCTTGCTTGCCTTGATAGGTGGCCCCCATGGACTCGCAGTTATCTTCCATCAAGACGATGTTTCGCTTGCCAATGATCTGCTCGATGCGTCCGAAATCATTTGGATTGCCAAGCAGATTAACCGCCATAATCGCGCGGGTCTTGTCTGTGACAGCTTGTTCCAGTTGATCGAGATCGTAGTTCAAAGTTTGCAAGTCAATATCGACGAACTTGATCTTCAAACCGTATTGATACAGCGGGTAGTAGGTTGTGCTCCACGACACGGCGGGCACGATGACTTCATCGCCTCGTTGCAGTTTCAACTTCGGGTTCTTGGTGTAGAACAGGGCCGCCACCATCAACAGATTGGCCGAGGAACCGGAGTTCACCATCACGCAATGCTGACTGCCGACATATTGGGCGAAGTCACGCTCGAACGCTTGCACGTTCGCGCCCATGGTGTACATACCGGAGGCGATAACGCGCTGCATGGCATCGGTTTCTTCTCTACCCCACGAGGCGGTGGCTAATGGAAACTTGACATTCATTGTTGTTGCTCTTTCAAATAGTAGCTGTATGTTTTTTCGATACCGTCACGCAGGTCATGGCGTGCCGACCAGCCCCAAGCTTGTTGCCGCTCCACGCTGACCAGCTTGCGCGCCATGCCGACGGGTTTTCCGAGGTCATGAACGAAACCCCCGGTGTATTCCATCAATTCGGCTGCGGCTTGGTAGTATTCGTTGATGGTGTGGTCATGCCCCAAGCCAACATTCATGTAGGTGGGTAATGTGTCGAAGTTATTAACTGCTCGCACTATCGCGTCGGCCAAGTCGCCTGCGTACATGAATTCACGCCGCGCAGTGCCGTCACCCCATATCTCTACCGTCTCTTGCCCGCTCTGTTTGGCCTGATGAACTTTGTGGATGATCGCTGGCACGAGGTGCGAATGTGCCGGATCGAATTTGTCGTGACGGCCATAGATGTTGCAGGGGATGAGCGTCTTGTACTGATAGCTCGCATCCTCGCGCATGATGTAGTCGCACAACCGTGCCGTTACCACTTTGGCAAGGGCGTAGCCTTCGTTGGTTGGCTCCAATTCACCCTTGAGCACCATTTCTTCACGCAAGGGCTCGGAGTGGTTGCGCGGGTACATGCAGGAGCTGCCCAGATTGATCAGGCGCTTGATGCCGGCCTGATGTGCCGCCCAGACGATGTTGCGCCCCATGTCGAGGTTGTCCATTAAGAAACCCACCGGTTCGCGCATGTTGGCCTGGATGCCACCTACTTTGCCCGCTGCATGGATCACCATGTCTGGTTTGTTTGCCTGCAAATACGCTTGTACTGCGCTGAAATCACGCAGATCCAATTCGCTGCTGCGGGGCGCGAGGACTTCAAACTCGCCGATGGCGGAGTGCTCAAGCACGTTGCTCCCGACCATGCCGCCGCCGCCCGTTAATAAAATTCGAAGTTTGCCCATGTTCTTGACCCAGGCTATTCGGTGGCGTTGAAAACGGGATAGCCGTGTTGTTTGAGCAGTGCGTGCTGCTGGGCCTGGATCAGGTCACTGGCCACCATTTCCTGGCACATTTGCTGCGCGGTGATTTCTGGCACCCATCCGAGTTTTTGTTTGGCTTTGCTGGGGTCACCCAGCAGGGTTTCCACCTCTGTGGGGCGGAAGTAGCGGGGATCAACCTTGACGATGACATCACCCACCTTCAACGCGGGTGCTTTGTTGCCGGCAATGGCTGCGACGATGGCGTGCTCATTCACGCCTTGACCTTCAAAGCGCAGGGTAATACCCAGTTCTTGAGCAGACCACTCAATGAACTGGCGCACGCTGTATTGCACGCCGGTGGCAATGACAAAGTCTTCGGGTTGGTCTTGTTGCAACATCAGCCACTGCATGCGCACGTAGTCTTTGGCATGGCCCCAGTCGCGCAGGGCGTCAATGTTGCCCATATACATGCAGTCTTCCAGGCCCTGTGCCATGTTGGCCAGGCCGCGGGTGATTTTGCGGGTCACAAAGGTCTCGCCACGGCGTGGGCTTTCGTGGTTAAACAAGATGCCGTTGCAGGCATACATGCCGTAGGCCTCGCGGTAGTTCACCGTAATCCAATAGGCATAGAGCTTGGCTACTGCGTAGGGGCTGCGCGGATAGAAGGGGGTGGTTTCCTTCTGCGGAGTTTCTTGCACCAGGCCAAAAAGCTCGGAGGTCGAGGCCTGGTAAAAGCGTGTCTTTTTCTCCAAGCCCAGAATGCGGATGGCCTCCAGAATGCGCAGGGTGCCCATACCGTCCACGTCGGCGGTGTATTCAGGAGACTCGAAGCTGACAGCCACGTGGCTTTGCGCACCCAGGTTGTAAATTTCGTCGGGCTGGGTCTGTTGGACGATGCGTATTAGGTTGCTGCTGTCGCTCAGGTCGCCGTAGTGCAGCTTGAATCTAGCGTTTTCGGTGTGGGGGTCTTGGTAGATGTGGTCTACGCGCTGCGTGTTAAACGAGCTGGCGCGGCGCTTGATGCCGTGGACGATGTAGCCCTTGGCCAGCAGAAATTCGGCCAGATAGGAGCCGTCCTGGCCGGTGATGCCGGTGATGAGGGCGACTTTTTGTTGTGTTGTGGTCATGTCAGTGTGCAAGGTTTGAAGTGGGATGAGCCGCGGCTTCAGGCCAGGTTTTTAGCTCTTTCAATTGGAACGATGCGTCCATAGGCGTCGTCAAGGCGCACGATGTCGTCTTCGCCCAGGTAGCTGCCGGACTGCACTTCGATCATTTCCAGATCGGTCTTGCCGGGGTTATGCAGGCGGTGCACTTCACCAATGGGGATATAAGTGGACTGGTTTTCGGTCAGCAAGAAGGTTTCATGGCCGCGCGTGACTTCGGCCGTGCCTTTGACCACGATCCAGTGCTCAGCACGGTGGTGGTGTTTTTGCAGGCTGAGCGAAGCACTGGGTTTGACGGCAATGCGTTTGACTTGAAAGCGCTCGCCCATGTCAATGCTGTCATACCAGCCCCAGGGGCGGGCCACCTTGCGGTGCAGGGCGGCTTGCGGGCTTTGGCGGGCCTCCAGTTCGGCGACCACGGCTTTGACGCTCTCGGCATGGCTGCGCGCGGCCACCAGCAGGGCATCGGGTGTGTCGATGATCAGCAGGTCTTGCGTGCCCAGTGCCACCACCGGGCGGTGGGGGGCGTGGATGAAGGTTTGGCTGGCGTCGATGACCAGGCCTTGGCCATCGACACGGTTGCCATGCTCGTCGGGCGCCGTCAAATCAGCCACGGCATTCCAGCTGCCCACGTCGCTCCAGGCGCCGCTGAACGGCACAACGGCCACATCGGCATGGTGTTCCATCACGGCAAAGTCGATGCTTTCAGCGCGGCAGGCACTGAAAGCCTGGGGCTCGGGCCGGATGAAGGGCTGGTCTTGCGTGGCACCGGCCATGGCATGCTGGCAGCTGGCCAGAACGTCGGGTGCGTGCTGTTGCAGGGCCTTGAGCAAGACATCCGCCTGGCACAGAAAAATGCCGGCGTTCCACAGCACGTCGCCTTGCGAGATGAGGGCCTGGGCCTTGTCGGCAGCGGGCTTTTCGATGAAGCGGGCAACCGTGTGGCTGCCATCTGGCCGGGCTTGGCCCTGCTGAATGTATCCGTAGGCGGTGCTTGGGAAGCTGGGCACCACGCCAAACGTGACGATGGCGCCCTGCCCGGCTGCAGCCTGGCCTTGCTTGACCATAGCGGCAAAGGCCTGGGCATCGGGGATGTGGTGGTCAGCCGGGCAAAACAGCAGCAATTGCCCGGGCTGCACCGCCAGCGCGGCCAGCGCCATGGCGGCGGCTGTGTTGCGCGCCGTGGGCTCCAGAATGACGGTGCCACTCACTTTGGCGGCCTGCATGGCCTCGGTTACCAGAAAGCGGTGATCGTCCGCCGCCACGCACATGACGCTGGTAGCAGCCTGGCCTCCCAGTTGCGTGACGCGCTCCAGCGTAAGCTGCAACAGGCTTTTGTCACCCACCAGAGGCACAAACTGCTTGGGGAATGACTTGCGGGACAGCGGCCAAAGGCGGGTGCCAGAGCCGCCACAAAGAATGACGGGTTCAATCATGCGGTGCTTGTTTTGGTAGTTAAAGAGGCGGCGCTCAAGCACCAGCGGAACTGCGTCAACCGCGCATACGCGGCTGAATACAGCACGGCACAGACAACAAAGCCCAGCACCAGCATGGGGGTGCTGCTAGGCCAGTTCACCGCAATGACCGCGGGAATCAGCGCTGCCAACCACATGATGGCGCCGGTGGCCGAGTTGCGCGCCAGGTTGCTGGCGTTGGGCAACAAGAAGCGCACCAGGCGGCGCTTGACCAGGCTGTGCAGGTGCAAACGGTCGGGGTCGCCAGGGCTGAGGTTGCGGCGGCGGCGGCGCACGATGCTGAACAGCACCTCTAGCACCGGAAAGCCACACACCAGCATGGGCGCCCAGGCCGACACTTCAGGGTGGCGTTGCAAAATCAGCACGGCAATCCAGGCCAGGGCAAAGCCCACAAAGTAGGCCCCGCCATCGCCCAGAAATATCTTGCCCAGCGGCCAGTTGACCAGCAAGAAGCCCACCACGGCACCCGCCAAAATCAGGCAAACCAGGGCTAGGTCGTGGTCGCCCAGGGCGGTGGTCATCACACCAAAGGCGGTAAGGATGATGACGACAGAGCCAGCGGCCAGGCCGTTGAAGCCATCGACGATGTTGATGGCGTTGGCCACGCCGCCCACGGCAAAGGCGGTGAACAGCACCGAGATGGCGGTAAAGCCCAGCAGCCAGTCCAGCCCGGGCAGGTTGGCGTCGGTAATCGAAAAGCCGGTGATGGCCCAGCCCAGCACGCCACAGCCCATGGTGGCCAGCAGGCGGTTGCGCACGCTGACGCGCTTGGTAATGTCTTCAAGCAGGCCAAAGGCAAAGGCCGGGATGCCGGCCAGGATGAGCGGGCCCAGCAGGGATTTTCTGTCGGGGCTTGCCAGCAGGTAGCCCACCACAATGCCGGCCGCAATGGCAATGCCGCCCACGCGAGGCGTAGGTTCGGTATGGAACTTTTGAATCCCCTCGTCCGAATCCATGGTGTGACGGCCATGCCAGCCCTGCGTGACCACCAGCAACAGTGCTACCAGCAACGCTACGCATCCTGCAACCAGGGCAGGCAGTGGAATGAAGCCCAAAATATCAAGCATGGTCGAGCCTGTTCTGAAGAAAGTTAACTGGCCGCCAGCGCGCTGGAAACGCCAAAGCGACGGTCGCGTGCGCTGTACCACTGCAGTGCTTCGTCAAGCAGGAGCGCTGAGAAGTCGGGCCACAGCGTGTCGGTAAAAAACAGTTCGGTGTAGGCCATTTGCCAGAGCAGGAAGTTGCTGATGCGCGACTCGCCACCCGTGCGAATCAAGAGGTCGGGGTCGGGCGCGTAAGCCATGCTCATGTACGGGCGCAGCGCGGCTTCGTCCATGTCGATCAAGCTCAAGGCGGGGTTGTCAGCCTGCCAGGCCCGCACGGCCTGCACCATGTCCCAGCGCCCGCCGTAGTTGGCGGCAATGGTCAGGGTGATCTTGGTGTTGTGGGCGGTCAGGGCCTGTCCGCTGGCCATCAGGTTTTGCAGGCGCTGATCAAACCGGCTCAGGTCGCCCACGATCTTCAGGCGCACGCCGGTGCGGTGCATGTCGCTGATTTCTTTTTGCAGGTAGTGCACGAGCAAGCCCATGAGGCTGGTGACTTCCTCGGCCGGGCGCTGCCAGTTTTCGGTGCTGAAGGCAAACAGCGTGAGGTGGCTCACGCCAAGCGCAGAGCAGGCCTCGACGATCTGGCGCACGCGCCGCGCTCCGCTGGCATGGCCCAGGGCGCGCGGCAGGCTGCGCTTGGCGGCCCAGCGGCGGTTGCCATCCATGATGATTGCGACGTGTTGCGGCACTGCTGCTGGAGGGGTGGCCTGCATGTTCATTCCCGCCCACTGGTGTTGCCGTACTGGTAATTGGTGTACCGGTAGCGGCTGTATTTGTAGCCATAGCCGCCATAGCGCTGGCGGCTGGTGTCCAGGCCGTTGAACACCACGCCCTTGACCGGCACGCCGGCCTGGCCCAGGCGCCTGGTGCTCTCCAGCAGCTCGCCCAGCGCCGTCACCTCGGCCCGCGCCAGCAGGAACACCGTGCCGGCGTGGGGTGCCAGCACCTGGGTGTCCGACAC
This sequence comes from Acidovorax sp. GW835-FHT14B10, assembly GCF_058793725.1. Classification (NCBI taxonomy): domain Bacteria; kingdom Pseudomonadati; phylum Pseudomonadota; class Betaproteobacteria; order Burkholderiales; family Comamonadaceae; genus Acidovorax; species Acidovorax sp. GW835-FHT14B10. The sequence continues at coordinate 53,634 of NZ_JBXAGC010000015.1, read as the reverse complement.
CGCCAGCACGGGCGGAGTGTCGATCAGGACCAGGTCGTATTGGGCGGATGCGGTTTGCAGCAGCTGCACCATGGAGGGCGACAGCAGCAACTCGCCGGCGTTGGGCGGCAGCATGCCGGTGGTGACGAGGTCGAGGTGGGGTGCCACATTGCGGTGCACCACGTCACCCAGGGTGCGGGTGCCGGCAATCAGCTCGCTCAAGCCGTGGCCGCGCTGCAGTCCAAAGAACTGGTGGATGTGGCCTTTGCGCATGTCGGCGTCAATCAGCAGCACGCGCTTGCCACCCGCGGCCAGCACGGCCGCGAAGTTGGAGCTGGCAAAAGACTTGCCAATGCCCGGAGTGGGGCCGCTGAACAACACCACGTTGTTGCGCGCATCGAGCATGGCAAATTGCAGCGCGGTGCGTAGGCTGCGCAGGCTTTCAATGGCCGGGTCTTCGGGATGCACTACGGCGAGCAGGTGGTTGCCTGGTGCATGGCTCTTGATGAGCTTGGCCAGTTTGACCTGTTCCAGCGATTGCGGCACCGTGGCAAAAACGTGCAGGCCGGTGGCCGACTCGATGTCGGCGGCATCCCGGATACCGGGGCGCAGGCTGTTGCGCAGGAAAGCCAGGCCCATGCCCAGCAGCAGGCCCAGCACCAGGCTGATGGCCAGTATCTGCGCGCGCTTGGGCTTGACGGGCTTTTCAGGCACCACGGGGGCATCGACCACGCGCACGTTGCCTATCTTGCCTTCCTTGACCAGACGCAGCTGCTGGGCGCTGTTGAGCAGGTTGAGGTACAGCTCGCCATTGACCTTGACGTCGCGCGTCAGGCGCAGCAGGTCTTGCTCAGTGCTGGGCAGGGTTTTGACTTTGCTGGTGAGTACGGCGATTTCTTTGCTGACGGCGGCAATCTGGGCATCCAGTGTCTGGATGACGTGGTGGGCCGGGGTGAATTGCGCGCTGAGTTCGCGGCGCTTTTGCTGCAGCTCCAGCAGGCTGGCCTGCAACTTGACGGCCATGTCGAGGTAGTTCTTGCCTTCAACGCCCAGGTCAAAGGTGCCGTTGCGGTTGCGGAAGTTGTTGTACTTCTCCTCCGATTCTTCGAGCTGCTTTTTCAGCTGGGGCAGGAAGCCGCCCAGAAAGTCGAGCGACTTCTCGGCCTCGGCCGACTTGCGCTCGGTGTTCTGGCGCACATAGTTGGTGCCCACGGCGTTGAGGGTGCGGGCGATTTTTTCGGGGTCGTTGCCCTGCAGCGTTACGGCAATCACGCCCGATTGCTTGCCCTGCTCAGCAATGGCCAGGTCTTTTTGCAACTGCTCGATCACGCCCAGGCGTGAATCGCGCCGCACCGTGAAATGCGCGCCCGGTTTGGCCTGGAGCTCCTTCACCAGGATTCGCCCCTTGGCGTCGTCGCTGCCGAACTCCACGGCCACACCGGTCTGGCCTTTGACCAGGACCTGGTCGTCGGGGTCGCGCAGCTCAAAGCCGCCGTCGGTAGCCACCAGCAGCAGCGGCTTGCCTTGCAGCTCGGCGGGCACTTCAAGCAGCCCCAGGCGGATGGATTCGGTGCCCGAGACATAGCCCCCCAAGCCCCAAAAACCGGGGTTGGACAGCGTGGTGGCGCGGCGTGCCAGCCAGCCGCCCACCAGTGGCAGGTATTGGGGGCTTGCCGACACATAGAGCTGCAGGTCATCGACCGACTTGCCGACCACCAGGCGCGAGCGCAGGATTTCAATCTCGGCGGTGGCTGGCGACTTGATGTCGAACAGGCTTGCCGCCTCGCCCAGGGCGCCAGCGGCGCCGGGCTTGCTGTCTTCCACCTGGATCAGCGAGTCGGCCTCGTAGGTGGGGCTGGTGAGAAACGCATAGGCGCCACCAAGCAGCAGCACCAGTGCGGCCACACCGGCAACGAGCCAACGCGCCTCCAGCAGCACGTCGAGCAGGCCCAGCAGGTCGATTTCGTCGTCGTCCTGCAGCTCGGCCGGGGGCATGGTGGACACGGGTAATTGGGGGGAGTTCATACGGTCAGGCAATCACGAAACGAGTTGGATGCGGCGCACCCATTCGCCCACACCCAGGGCGATGGCGGCGTGGGCAGCTTCAAAGGCGGCGCGTGGCTCGCGGTAAGGGTCGGCAATGTCAAAGGCGCCCTGGGGGCCAAACTCGCCAAGGCGGCGGATTTTTCCGCGTGCCGTGGGGTAGAGTTTTTCGAGCTCTTGCTGGTGAGCCGCCTCCATGACCAGCACCAGGTCGGCATGGGCGCACATCCAGCCGGCCAGCTGCTGGGCACGGTGGGCCGACAGATCGAGGCCCTGCTGCGCGGCAATCTCGCAGGCCGTGGGCTCTGCGGGGTGGCCCACCACCGCTTGCAAGCCGGCGGACCAGACCTTGCGGCCGGGCAGCTGGTCTTTGAGCAGGGCTTCGGCCACCGGGCTGCGGCAGATGTTGCCCACGCACACCGTGAGGATGTTGTTCATTCCCGGCCCTGGCTCACTTGGCGGCGTCACGCGTGACGTTGACGGCCTGGGCGCTGGGCAGCACGAGGCTGATCACGCGGTTCCAGCGCACCAGCGGCACGGGATCGACATACACCACGTCGCGGGCCTGGAGCGCAAAGCCCTCGGCCAAAGCGTAGGCCAGAGGGGATTGGGCATCGAGGTGGTAAATCTCGGGCCCGGCAGATGCGGCACCGGCACCGGCTGCCGCCGCGCCCTGGGTGCCGCTGCGGCTGCGTACCACGAAAATCTGGCGCGGATCGCCCGAGGTGGCGTTGACGCCGCCGGACTCGCCCAGCGCCTCGTTGAGCGTGAGGCGGCCATTGCGCAAGGGCAAGGCGGCGGGCCGGGTGACTTCGCCCATGACGTACACCTTGGCGTCGTCGCGATTGCCCACGCGCACCAGGTCGCCAGCGGACAACAAAATACGCGACGGATTCACACCCATGGCCGTGAGTTGCGGCATGTTGACTTCGGTGGTGGCGCCGTTGCGGGTAATGGCGATGGTGGCCCGGTCGGCCACAGGGGTGAGCCCGCCAGCGCGGCTGATGGCCTCGGGCAAGGTCATGGGAATGTCGTTGATGGCCAGCAGGCCTGGAATGCGCACTTCACCATCCACATAGACCCGCCCGGCCCGGTAGGCCTGAACGCGCAGCGTGACCTGCGGGTCTTGCAGGAACTTGGCCAGGCGCTGGGTGAGCAGAGTGCGGGCCTGGTTTTCGGTAAGGCCGGCGATCTTGACGGTGCCGAGCAGCGGAAACTGGATGAGCCCCTCGGGGCTGACGTTGTAGCCGTTGCCCACAACGGCCAGGCCTGCGGCGTCCGTGGTCAGCGTTGCGCCTGCGGGGGCCAGCACCAGTTCGGGGTGATTCCAGACCACGATATTGACCACATCGGCGGGGCCGATGGTGTAGGGCCTGGCTTCGCCAAAAAGGCGCCTGACATCGTCGTCCACCTCGGTTTTTTGCCCGGCGCGCTGCTGGCGGATGAGTTCGGGGGTGATGCTGACCAGTGCGCCGGCAGGCGGCGCCTGGCCAACCGGGCCAGATGCATCAGAGGACGGTGCCGCACGCAGGGTGCTGATGGAATAGGGATTGGCCGACGGCTTGGCACCCTGCAGGCCCTGGCCCATGGAGAGGCCGGGCGCATAGGCACAGCCGCCCAACGTGGCGGCCGCAACAACGGCCAGAGCGCCGCGCTGCAATGTGTGCCTGGCAAGGAAGAGCGAGTTCAGGAACATAAGCGTTAAAGATGCTGCGCCGCATTGGCAACGGCTGCACGCAAAGAGCATTCAATAAACCAGCAATGGGGGGATTGGTGCCCGCTGAACGGGTACGCCAGATGGGTCAGCGCGGCAGTGGAGAGGGAAAACGTGAAGCGCGATGCTTCTGTCAACACACGCGCTCACACCACGCTGCATGGATATCCAAACATTATGCGCTCGAAATGTGTCAACTCGTTCTATTGGTTACAACCTCCACGGCCCCCATCCATGCTTTCCATGCGGGGGCGTGCCTTGCGGCATCGGTGCCCGTAGTGCCTTTCGCACCGACCGCACGCGCTGCCAATGCCCATCTTGCAGGGCAAGGCCTGCGATTCAGACCTCTGCGGGATGCGCCAAACATGTAACAAAACAACCTCACATCAAGCGTTGCAGGTTTCGCTGTTGTCTTACAGACGGAACCGGTACGGTTTGCTGAAATCTCACCAGCAAGCCATCGAGGCTCGCTGGAGGTTGTTGAGACTTTCCGATCGTTTTCCCTTGCGGAGGATTACCGCCATGAACCACCACCCCACTCCATCCGGTACCCGTGCCATCGCGGCATTCGCCGCCACGGTGGTTCTGTCGGTTTTGGCCGCGGTGCTGGGCTTGCTGCCCGATGTTGCGGTGCAGTCCGCCGATTCCATGACGCGTTTGCCCGACCAGCTGGACCAGTTGCTGCCGGCCGGGCTGTTCGACTGAGACGCGGCATTTGCGCCTACGGCCCGCCTATGGATTCGGCCCCATGAGGCTGGAACCGTGCGCCCTGCGCTGGTCGAATGGTTCTTCGGCAAGCGCAGCCTGAACGGCAAGGGACCACTCCGCAAAGGCGCATGCCACGGCCGAAAAACCCGGTACGGGCGGCAGACCCGCCCCGGGGCAAGGCGCCAGCCGCTTCAGGAGGCGACTGACAGGTGGCGAATTAACCGCCCGCACCGGTGGCGGAAACCACCGGTGTTGTGCCCACCGTGGCACCGTTCACCGCCACGGAACCGTCGGAGCCGATGATGGCGGGCAGTGTCAACGCAGCCGAGCTGGTGGTTCCCAGCACCAGGGTCACGGGCAGGTTGGTCGAGGTTCCAACCTGTGTGCCGCTGGTGCCCACGGTCAGGGAGCAGGGGTTGATCGTGGTGACTTGGCCCAGCGCCAGTGCATGGCCTGCCGGGAAGGTCGAGGCCTTCACGGTGAAGATGCAGGAGCCAAAGGTCATGTCACCGGTCGCGGTGGCACCCGCCGACCCGATGTTGAAGGTGGGCGCGGCACCGGTGCCGCCGATCGTCACGGTGGTGCTGCTGCTGGTGCCCAGCAGGGGCACGCCGGCGGAGAAGGTAATGGGCTTGTCGATCACGGCAGGAACGATCGCGGCCCCGGAGGTCTTGTCGATCGTTGCGGTGGTGTTCGTCTGTGCCACCATCGCAGGTGACGAGCTGCCGCCGCCACCGCAAGCGGAAAGCAGAATGCCGCCAGAGACAACCAGGCCGGCCATGGCCATTTTCTTCAGTTTCATCATTCTTACCCCTTTAGTTGAATTGAAAAACGTCCCATCGAGGAACTTGGTGAAAGACGCCTCCGCCTTCTCTTCGGGCCAGCGTCAAACTCTTGATGGATCAGCAACGCGCCTCAGGCTCCTCTGTGTCGATCCGTTGGCCCTGAGGGAGGTTGCCAATCCAGCACTCGCTACGGCATCAGCGGCAGCGCATGCAGATAAAACGATTCGCGCAACCGGGGCAGTTGCGAGCGCATGTAATCAGGTGTCACGCGGCCCGAGTTGAGCATTTCGACCTCGGGCTCGTAGGCCAGGTCGACGGGGCGCACGGCGTCGGGCTTGACGAAATTGCCACTGTTTCTGTCACTGGTCATCAGCGTACGAATGCCGGGGGCAAAACGCGGGCTGCCGGTGAACTGAACGGGCGCGGCACCCATGCCCTGGCGCGGGGCGATGGGCAGGCTCAGCTCCAGGCCGACAAAGGTGTTGCTCCCGCCACGGCGGGCATAGAGCTGCAGGGCGACATCACCAAACCAGCGTGTGAAGCCGAGCGACGGCCCGCTCGAACCATCGGTGTAGCGGTGCACGCCCCCCTCGGCCCAGGTGGTGGAGGACAGGCGCCAGCGGTAGAGGGCCGAGACGGCATCGACGGTGCGAGGCAGGGTGGTGTGGAGGGCGGCGTCTGCCGTGCGCCGGTTGACGCTCGCGCGCAGGTGGGCCGTGTCGTCCCGACCGGGGACGAAGAAGATGGCCTCGCCCTCGGCGCCGATCCGGTCATGCTGGTAGCGGCCGGCGCCCACGCTGGCAAAGACGCGCTCACCCAGCCAGAATGACTGCTGCAGCGCCAGGGTCTGCAGGCCGTTGCGGTGGCGCGAACCGGCATAGATGCGGCCTGGCTCCATGTTGTCGCTGTTGGCGACGCGCTGCACGAGGTCGGCATACAGCACGCCACCGCGCCACAGGTTGGCGCTGGTGCGGGCCTGCACGGCCAGCGAGTAGTCGAACAGGCCGAATTCGGTGGCGGTGGCGTGGTTCAGGAGCGGCGAGAAGGCCACGCGCACGCGGGTGGCGGAAGACGCCTTTGCCTGCAGCCACTGCACAGACTCGGATTCGTAACCCGGCAGGCGGCCAAAGCCCATGCTGGCCTGAACGGCGGCGGCATCGCCCTCGCGCAGGTAGATCCGGAAGGCAGCCAGGTTGACCGAGGTTTCAAACACGACCTGGCCAGCCTTGAGCGTGATCGCGTGGACACGGTGCACCCCGGACGGGGCCTGCTCGGCGGCGAGACCGAGCACGACCCCCAGGGCATCGACCTCGTTTTGCAGGTAGCGGTGGTTCTCATATTCGACCACCAGGTTGTCGCCCAGGGTGCCCACGCGCACGCGATCCAGGCCGGCCGATCGCAGCGAGGCCTGGAGCGCGGGCAGCGGGTCGGTCAAAGGCGCGGCAGCCACCGCCCCCGCGACAGGCGCCAGAGGGGGCAAGGCTGCCTGTGCCTTGGCCGCCGCGAGCGCGCGGCGATCGCGCGTGGCGTCGTCGGTTTCCAGCGGCAGCACCAGGGTGAGGTTGAAGCTGTTGGCGTCGGCCGGGCGGCCCAGCGTGCCGGTGGCGCCGAAAGAGCGCTGCACGGAACCGATCAGCTGCGCGTCGCCCAGCCAGGGCAGAGGCTCACTGTAGTAGCGCAGGCCGGCGTGGCGGCGCGTGCCATCGTTCTCCAGCAGTGCGGTGGCGCGCGTGTCCCACAGGCGCATTTCAGCGCCGCCAAACAGGCCGTCGAGCACGCGGGCCTGGCCACGGGCTTTGCTGTGTGCATAGCCCAGCGACCAGCGCAGGGGGCCCCAGTCGTCGCTGGCCACTGCATAGGCGGACCGGAAAAAGGATGCACCTCCTTGAACGTCGGTCAGACCGACGGCCAGCCTGGGCAGGGGCAAGCCAAGCCCTTCGGTGGGCAACTGCCATTTGACGTTGGCGGACAGGTCACGCACCCCGTGGGCATTGGGCAGGCCGGGAGCCGCGGGAAACGTGGTGGTGTATTCAGCCAGTCGGCCGAACAGTTCGACGCCGCTCCCCAGGCCAAAGCCCAGCGTGTAGTTGCGCCGGCGGCTGAAAGTGCCGAGCTTGGGGTCTTGTTCGCTACCCAGGCTGGCCGCCATCTCGCCGGTGCCGAGCACATAGGCCGAGGGGATATGCAGCCCCCCCGTGGCGCCAATACTGGCCACACCCAGCCCCTGGGCCTGAGCGGCCGAGGCAAGCCACAGCAGCAGACTGGCGAGGGGCAGGACGATGTGAACGTGTTTCATGCGGTGGGACAAAGGAGATAAAACCAAAACGCGCCGCTTCCGAATTTGTCCGAACACCGGTCACATTGATACGGAGTGTAACGATATCAATACGACTGTTCTGTGAAAAGCTGAACAGAATCAAGCGGTTAGGCGATATGGCTGATTTTTCGTGGCTGCGATCGCACTGCGAGGCGCATGAAACCCCGGTTTTCTCGGCCCCGAGATTGAAAAATCAGTAACCCCATGTATACCACGGTATCGGATGGAGATGCCTTCTTGAGGATGCCCATGCGCACGCCGGTGGCGACTGTGCGCCCGCCCTGCCTCCTCGGCTCTCCCCTCAATCAGGCTTGCCGCCGCGCTCCACGATGGCGATGCGCCGCTGCAGGGCGGCAGCGGCCCCGGTATCGCCTGCGGCCTGGGCGCGCTCGGCCTGCACCATCAGCCAGGCCAGCAAGGGTCGGCGCCAGCCCTGTGCCGATGCGGTTTCCACCGCCACCGACAGGGTGGCCGGTGTGGCGCGGCCGGTTTTCAGCAGCACGCCCGCGGCCACCAGGCGCGACAAGGGATCGTGGATGCCGGAGAGCCCGGCCCCGGCTTGTGCCGGCCCCGCCTGGGCCATGCTGCGCTGGGCGGGGGGCAGTTGCGCTGCATCCTGTGCGGGCAGCTGGCCGGCCAGGTAATCGGCGTAGGCCTTTTCGCGGGCGGGGGCATCGCGCCGCAGTGCTTCAAACGCCGCGCAGGGCTCGAACACCAGGCTGGCCACGCGCCCGGCGCAGCGCAGCAGCTCCAGCCGGGCCAGCAGATCCAGGCGGCCGGTGCGGGCCAGGGCTTCGCGGGCCCGGTTCCATTCGAGTTGTTCCACCCGGTTGTCGCCAGCAAGGTAGGCGTCCTGGGCCTTTTGCGATGCGCCATGGGCGTCCATCTGCCATTCGGGGGTGGGCGGGCCGCTGGCACAGGCCGCCAGCAGCCCAACCACGGACAGCACGCTCCAGCGGGCCAGTGCCTTGGTCGATGCAGGGGCGATGGTCATGGCAGTTGCAGTTCCGTGTTGCGCGCAAAGGGCCATTTGCGGTTGATTTCGTTGACCAGGCTTTCCACCTTGCGCAGATTGCTTTCCACCTCGGCGCGCAGGGCGCCCAGGTCGGTGGTGGCCTCGCGGGCGTTGGCGCCAATGGCCTGCGCCTCGACCAGCACCGCATCCACCTTGCGCAGGCTGGCCCGGGTTTCGGCCAGCAGGCCGTTGAGCTGCACCACGGTGGCGCGGACCTCGGGCACCAGGGCATCCTTGCCGCCCTGGCCAAACACCTGGCGGTCGGCGCGCGCCACCATGCCGTCCAGGCGGGCCAGCAAGGCGTTGGTGCGCTCCAGCGTGGCCACCACTTTGCCGGCATCGGCTTCGTTGCCCATGAGCACGCCTAAAGCGCCACCCGGCCCGTTCAGCCGCTTGGCCAGTTCCTGCACCTGCCCGAGGCTGCTGCCCAGGGCGGCGTCCTGGGCCGTGAGGGCGTTGAGGTTGCCCAGCAGCTCGCGCGCCGATGCCATGAGCTGGGGGATTTCGGCCGTGGCGTCGCCGCGCAGCACGGACCGCACGGCGCCGTCGGGCAACAGCGGGTCGGACAGCATGCCGCTGTAGGCGCGGATATTGGTGCCCCCCACCACGCCGCGCACCAGGGTGAACACGCTCGACTGGCGCAGCCAGTGCGCGTCCTTGCGCGGCACGTCCACGACGATGCGGACATTGCCGTCGTCGGACAGCTCGATGCGCCGCACACGGCCGATCGGAAAGCCCGAGAACGTCATGTCCATGCCCACCACCACGCCTTCGGAGTCGTCGGCCGTGAGCACCAGCGTTTGCGTGGGCTCGAAGGCGCCGCGCGCATACAGCAGGTACAGGCCCGAACCCACGATGAGCGCCAGCGTGAACAGCAGCAGCGCCGTGGCCTTGAGCTGCAGATGGGCCACCGGGCGCAGCGTTTCCACCAGCGGCGGCGGTGGCTGCGGTGAGGAAGGGGTAGGTTCTGTCATGGCGCGTTGCAGGGGTTCGGTAAAGCCATCCATCTCAATAGTAGTTGCCGACGAGCGAGCCGACCTCGATCAGCAGCAGCACCGCAAACATGCGCGCGAGGCCACCCAGCTCGGAGTCGGGCGCAGCGCCCTCGCCCGCGTCGTACATGCCGGCCGCCGTGGGGATCAGGGCCACGGCCAGGCTGGAAAACAGCGTTTTCAGGACAAACACCAGCGTCACCGCCGGCGAGAACACATGGCCGAACATGCGCGTGTAGCCGGGCAGGCCGGCCAGGTTGAAGCCATACACGCTGATGTAGGCCATGACCAGCGCCACCACGCACGACAGCGCGGCCAGCGTGATGCTGGCAAACACACCGGCCACCACACGCGGCAGCAGCTCCATGCGTACCGGGTCGCCCCCGTGGGCACGCAGGGCCTCGAAATGGCCCGACTGGCGCAGCAGCGCCAGTTGCGTGCCGTGGGGGATGGTGCAGCGCATGGCCACGAACAGCGTGGCCGTGAGCGGGATGAGTTCGAGCACCAGCACACGAATCACCATTTCGAGCGCGTAGCGCGACAGGCCATAGCTCAGCGCCGTCACCACCACGATGCGCGTGATGACCAGGGCCAGCAACGCCGCCAGCACCGTGAACCCCAACAGGATGGGCGCCGTGTCGAGGTAGATCTGGCGCGCCAGCGTGCGGCGGGCCGACGGGCTGTAGCTGGACGGCGACAGCACCAGCACCAGCACCACCGCGCCCAGGTACACGATACGCCCCCAGGCCAGCGCCCAGCGCCGCACGGTGCGCCACAGGCGCTCGGGCAGCGAATATCCGGGCAAGTGGAAAAGCATGGGCGGATCATAGCGACCAGCCACCAGGGTATTTGAAACAAAATACCACGCAAGCGTTTGATGCATATGCGCAAGCAGCTATTAATTAAGTAGCAACCTGGTTTTGGGCAGAGGCCTCCGATCCCGGAGACGCAAAGGGTCGGACAACCCTGCAAAACAGGCCCAGGCGCTTGCCCACCCAGCGCCAGCAGCTGTCCATCGGATGGCAAAACCAGCCCGCCGCCCGAGCTTGACGCAAAGCAAGCCGGGCACGGCCCCTGCATGGTCCAATCCACTCCCGCCACGCCAACGCCGCCCTATGACCCGCTCGACCACCGCCCCCGCTGCCCCCTCCGCCCACGCTGCCCCCGCCACACCGCAGGCCGCCGTGCCGCACACCGCCACCGAAGATGCGGTGGCGGTCTTCACCGGCGTGCTGCTGATCTCGGTGGGTGTGGCCTTTTTCACCAGCGCCGGGCTGCTGACAGGGGGCACGGCGGGTTTGGCCTTCTTGTTGCACTACGCTACGGGCATCGGCTTTGGCAAGATCTTCTTTGTGCTCAACCTGCCGTTTTACTGGCTGGCACTGCGCAAGCTGGGGCGTGAATTCACGCTCAAGACCTTTGTCGCGGTGCTGCTGCTGTCGGTGCTGACCGAATGGCAGGCGCAGTTCTTGCAGTTTTCCCACTTGCAGCCGCTGTATGCAGCCATCGCGGGTGGCCTGATCACGGGCACGGGCTTTCTGGTGCTGTTCCGCCACCGCTGCAGCCTGGGCGGCGTGGGCATAGCGGCCCTGTACCTGCAGGACCGCTACGGCTGGCGCGCGGGCAAGGTGCAGATGGCGGTGGACTGCTGCATCGTGCTGCTGGCGCTGTGGACGGTGGAGCCGGTGCGCGTGGCCTGGTCGATTGCCGGCGCCGTGGCCCTGAACCTGGTGCTGGCCATGAACCACCGGCCCGGGCGCTACATGGCGGTGTAGCGGCGGGCGGCATGGAACCTTTTGGCCCTGGCGCCTATCATTCAGGCATGCGTCGCATCCTGTCCCTGGCTTTGGTGGTCATGCTGGTCCTTCGGGGCCTCGTGGGCACCGCCCTGGCCGCCGGGGTCATGCCCACCCTGCCGGTGCAGGGCGCAGAAATGCAGACGCCAGCGGGTTCCGCCGGGAACCACGCAGTGCATGCCGACCATGGCGATGCCCACCAGGCCGCAGCCCCGGCCAGCTGCCACGGCACCCCCGCCACCGACTGCAGCCCGCACCAGCACAGCCCCAGCTGCGCTGACTGCGACGTCTGCCATTCGGCGGTGCTGGCGCCGCCTGCATTGCCACTGCAGCCCCTGCATCTGCGCAGCACAGTGCGGCCTGCGAACACCGTGCCATTCGCCAGCGTGCAGGCAGCGCGCACCATCAAACCACCCATCGCCTGATCTCTGACGCCCGAAGTGCGTCTGCCATGGCCTGCCCGGTCGCGCCTGTGCGCGCGGCCATGCGGGCATAACGGGGGAAACATTCTGCCGCCCACGGGCACCCATGCTGAAACCAGAAAAGAACCATGAAAACCATTCAATTCATAGCTACTTGCGCATTACTGGTAAGCACCACAAGCTCTTTTGGCCATGAAAACATGCCCCACCACAACGCCAGCGCCCCCGTGGCCAAGGAACAGAAAGACTGGGGCATTGCGGGCGATGCCAAGGCCGTGCGCCGCACCATCACGCTGCGCATGAACGACGACATGCGCTTCACCCCCAGCCACATCGAAGTGCGCGAGGGCGACACCGTGCGCCTGCGCGCCGAGAACCACGGCAAGGTGCTGCACGAGATCGTGCTGGGCACCCAGGCCGAACTGGCCCAGCATGCGCAGATGATGCAGAAGTTTCCCGACATGGAACACGACGAGCCCTTCATGGCCCATGTGCGCGCAGGCCAGCGCGGCGATATCGTGTGGCATTTCAACCGCGCCGGCACTTTTGACTTTGCCTGCCTGATCCCCGGCCATTACGAGGCCGGCATGACCGGAACCATCACCGTGCGGCCCCGCAACCGCTGACCCCTTTCACCCTCCATTCATTTGTCCTCCAGGTATCCACCATGCACAACACCCCTGCTTTCTCTGCCCCCGCCACGCCACACAGCGGCCTGCGCCGCCGCCACCTGCTCGCCGCCCTGCCCCTGGTGGGCGCGGCCCTCATCGCGCCGCGCCTGGTGCGCGCCGCCACGGGCACGCCCATCGAGGTCTGGAAAGACCCGAACTGCGGCTGCTGCCACGACTGGATTTCGCACATGGAAGCCAACGGCTTCAGCTTCACCATCCACGACACCGGCAACAACGCCGTGCGCGCGCGCCTGGGCCTGCCGCAAAAGCTGGGCTCGTGCCACACCGCGCTGGTGGGCGGCTACCTGATCGAAGGCCATGTGCCCGCCAGCGATGTGCGTGCCCTGCTGCGGCAAAAACCCCAGGCCCTGGGCCTTACGGTACCGGGCATGCCCGTGGGTTCGCCCGGCATGGACGGCGCGGTGTACGGCAACCGCCGTGACCCCTACGATGTGCTGCTGGTGGCGCGCAATGGCAGCACCCGTGTGTTCAAAAGCTACCACCAGAAGGCCTCGTCATGAAGCCACTCGCCTACGGCACCGTCGCCCTGCTGCTGGCTGGTGCACTCAGCCCCGCTTGGGCGCAGGCCCCGGCGGACGCGCACGACAGCCACCACCCGGGCGCAGCCTCTGCCGCACAGGGCGCGCAAGGCAACCCCGGCAGCACATCGGCAGACCAGAGTGAACTGAGCGAAGGCGAAATCACCCGCTGGGACCCGCGCACGCTCAAGGTCACCCTGCGCCACGGCGAGATCAAGAACCTGGACATGCCGCCCATGACCATGGTGTTCCGCGTGAACGACGCCAGCATGCTGGCCCCCTTCCAGCCCGGCGACAAGGTGCGCTTTCGGGTGGAGCGGCGAACCACCGGGTACTTCATCACCCGCTTGGAAGCCGCACGTTAAGAACCTGTTCAAAGAACGGCCGGCGCGGGGTGATGGGCACGCGCGAAGGGTTGGCCGCGGCGCGTGCCATGGCTCCGCCGGGCACCATAATCACCGGCCATGAACGCAGACCTTCCCGCCAGCGACGCTGGCAGCATCACCCGCGTGGCCGGCATCGAGGTGGGCCACTTCACCGACACGCGCCGCCCCACCGGCTGCACCGTGGTCATGGCGCGCGAGGGTGCGGTAGGCGGTGTCGATGTGCGCGGCGCCGCACCGGGCACGCGTGAGACCGATCTGCTCGCCCCCTGCAATCTGGTCGAACAGGTGCACGCCATCGTGCTCGCCGGCGGCAGCGCCTGGGGGCTGGAAGCCGCCACCGGCGCGGTGCGCTGGCTGGAGGAACACGGCGTGGGGTTCGACGTGGCCGTGGGCCGCCTGCCCATCGTGCCCGCCGCCGTGCTGTTTGACCTGCTGGTGGGCGACATGCGCATCCGCCCTGACGCCGCCGCAGGCTATGCCGCCTGCGCCGCCGCGTCGCGCGATGACCCCGCCGAAGGCAACGTGGGCGCCGGTACCGGTGCCGCCGTCGGCAAGGTTTTTGGCATGCAGCGGGCGATGAAGGGCGGCGTGGGCACCGCTTCGATCACCGTGGGCGGCGTCACCGTGGGGGCGCTCATCGCCTGCAACGCCGTGGGCGATGTGCTCGACCCCGACACCGCCCAGGTGATTGCCGGTGCGCGCACCGAAGACGGCCTGCGCCTGCTTGACACCCGCCGCGCCCTGCTGCGCGGCGAGCGGCCCCAGCCGTTGCTGGCCGGCACCAACACCACCATCGGCGTGGTGGCCACCGACGCCACTATCAGCAAGGTACAGGCCCACCGCCTGGCAGTGACCGCCCACGACGGGCTGGCGCGCAGCATCAATCCGGTGCACACCCTATCGGACGGCGACACACTGTTCACCCTGGGCACCGGGCTGGCAGGCAAAAACCCTGGCATGCTGGTGCTGGCCACCCTGGCCGCCGAGGTCACGGCCATCGCCACCGCCCGTGCGGTGCGCGCCGCACGGGCTCTCACCACTTCCGACGGCCTGCACCTGCCCTGCTTTGCCGATCTGGCCTGACCCGCGCCCACGGCACCATTCACCACCCCGACCATGCCCCAGGCTTTTCGCAACACCCTGCTCACCCTGCGCGACCTCATCGTCTCTGCCGGCCCGCTGGCCTTTGTGGCTGTGGGGCTGGTGGTGGCCGCCTACTGGTGGCTGAACCCCAACCCACCCAACCAGGTCACGCTGGCCACCGGCCCCGCGCAAAGCGCCTACGAAGAGTTTGGCAAGCGCTACCAGAAAGCCCTGGCCGCCGACGGCATCGAGGTGGTGCTGCTGCCCAGCGAGGGTTCGTTGGCCAACCTGCAGTTGCTGCGCGAGGGCAAGGCCGACGTGGCCTTTGTGCAGGGCGGCACGGCAGAGCTGCAGCCAGACGATCCCGATCAGCTGGTGTCGCTGGGCAGCCTGTTTGTCGAGCCGGTGTGGCTTTTTTATCGTACCGATGCGGCCCTGAAAGTGGCGGCCAGCGGGCGCCTTGACAGCCTGCGCCAGTTGCGCGGCCTGCGCGTGAACGTGGGCTCGGAAGGCAGCGGCGTGCCCACCTTGATGGACCGCTTGCTCGATGCGAACCGGGTGGAAAAAGGGCAGGTGAAACTGTCGCGGCTGGAGCAGACGCCCGCCACGATGGCCTTTCTGGCGGGCAAGCTGGACGCGCTGGTGTTTGCCTCGGCGCCCGAATCCCTCATGGTGCAGATGCTGCTGCAGACCCCGGGCGTGCACCTCATGGACTTTGCGCAGCACGAGGCCTATGGCCGCAAGTTTCCCTTCCTCACCCCCGTGACGCTGCCCCGTGGGGTGGTGGACCTGGCCGGCAATGTGCCCGCACGCGATGTGCGGCTGGTGGCCTCCACCACCTCGCTGCTGGCCCGCGAGGGCACCCACCCCGCGCTGTTGACGCTGTTTGCCCAGAATGCGCAGGCGCTGCATGGGGATGCAGGCTGGTTCAACCGGGCGCGCGAGTTTCCCAGCACCCGGCACAGCGAGCTGCCCATTGCCAAGGAGGGCGAGCGCGCCATCAACGAGCCGGTGCCCCTGCTGCAACGCTACCTGCCGTTCTGGATTGCCAACCTGGTCGAGCGCATGTGGCTGGTGCTGGGCATCTTGCTGGCCGTGATGCTGCCGCTGTCGCGGGTGGTGCCGCCGATCTACCAGTTCAGGGTGCGCTCCCGGGTGTTCCGCTGGTATGGGCGTCTGCGCGAAATCGAAAACGACTTCGAATCAGGCAAGGCCTTGCCGCAAGACCTGCTGATGGCGCTGGACACGCTGGAAGCCCAGGCCGAGAAAGTGAGCGTACCGCTGTCGTATGCCGACGAGCTGTATGCGCTGCGCAACCACATCCATCTGGTGCGCAAAAAGATCTTGCGCACCTGAAGGGGAGCACCTGCCGCAAGGCAGACTGCATGCATGCCTGGGTTTGGGCTGGGTCGGTCTGCTCAGCGGGCTTTGCCAGACTTGCCAGGCTTTTTTGCCTGCAACGTCGCCGCCCTTGCATCCGGGGTGCGGGCCGCCGCCTGTGGTGCATCGGGCACCACGCGCAGGGCCCCCTCGGATGCCAGCTTGCTGCGCATGCGCCGCGTCATGGACTGGGTGCTGCCGTCGGCCGCGGTGAACAGGAACAGGGTTCCATGGGGGTTGGCCCAGGTCAGCTGGGTGCGCACGGCACGGCGGTTGGTGATCAGCTCGACCCAGACACCGACCACCAACTCGGGGTAGAGCTTGTCGTCTGCCGGCGCTGCCGTGCTGCTCTCTGGTGCCTCCATTTCCGAAACCGCCACCGCGGGCACCTCGCCGGCCGGTTCGACAACGGGCAATGCAGGTTCAGGTTCGGAAACCACAGCAACAGGGGCTGGTTTTTCGAAAGCCTCCTGGTGCAGATCCACGAGCCGCTGCAAGAAGCTGCTGGTATGGGCCGGGGAATGCGCGATCGTCTTCAGGCCTGCGCGCACCGTGGCCAGAATGCCGGGCATGACCTGGGTGAGGCGGTCAGGTTCGGCACGCGCCAATGCGGGCTGCACGCTCCACAGCAGCAGGGGCACCAGGGCCAGATATCCGCCAGGATCCTCTTCGGAGCCGTTCAGTCCCTCTGGCTGCGTCACCTGGGCCAGCGCCACCACATCGGCCCACGGGCCAGTGACAAAGTCCAGGATGTCAGCGGGCACCTGGTCCAGATCTGGCAGCTTGCGGAAATCCGCCGCAATTTTCCCGGCCAGCATTTCACGCTGTTCGGCCTGCAGCAGGATTTTTTCCTGGGCCTCCTGCTGGGTCCTGATCTTTTCCTCCTGGGTGTCCCAGACCGCATGCAAGGCCCTGAGCACTGTGTCAAAAGGCCCTGCGTCCTGGATTTCCGTGACAGCCAGATGCTCGACCGCCTGGTTCAGCAAGCGCATGAACTGGCTGAAACCTGGAGCGCGCTCGGTGGTGAAAGTGCGGCTGCGCTGGGTCAGTTCGTCCAGCAGGCGCCGCGCCGGGTGCGCTTCATCGGTGAGAAAGTGTCCGTCATGCCGCACCAGCTTCTTGATCGCCGGCTCCAGGTTTTGTACGGCACTCTGGACAGGCGCAAGCAGGCGAGCGTCCTGCGCAATGTTTTCCATCATGCGGTCCACCACTTCCATGGCAGCCGCCGACGAGTACGCCTGTCCATCGGCGGGAGGGGCACAGGGAACCGCAACGGCCCCAACCCGACCAGAACCGCCTGCGGCAGGGTTGTCCGACAAGCGCCCCACCAGACGTTCGAGCTGTGCCATGTCCTGCATGGCCTCAGCCACTGCACCCGCCGAAGAAAATTCGCTCGCCTGGCCAGCCAGCCCGGCCTGCGCACTGGCGTCCGGAGGATCGGACCATGCAGAGTGCACACTGGCGGGCTGCGAATCCCCACCCGCATGGGCACGCGCATCAAAGGCATAGGGGTTGCCGCCGCTGGCCAGCATCTGGCGCAGGATGCCTACCGTCAACAACGCTTCCTCGGCCGCAGAGGAAATGGGCGCCGGCAACGAATCGCCTTGCCCCCCGGTCGCGGCACCCGCGCCCTGGCCATGGGCTGTCGGCATGCCGTACCCGCTCACGGGCCCGCCCATGGAATGTCGGTCATAAGCGGTCGAATAGCCCCCGCCATACCCCGTGCGCTGGTGGGACCCACCGTATCTGCTGCGTCCGGCACCACCGGCGGGCACGCCGAGAACGGCATATCCCACAGGTTCGATGCCATGCTCCCGCAGACTGGCGCAGGCGCTCTTGTACTCTATTACCAGCAACCGGCCCAGAACTTCGCACATGTGCTGCATCCACAGTTGCCGCACTGGCGGGGCAATCCCGGTCTCGGCCACCACCCCCTGCAATGCGCGGATGTAGTTTTCCGGACGCAGGGGGTTGCGCTCGGGTTGAACGCTGCGCAAGCCCTGGGCGGAGCTGACCAGGGTGTTGAGCTCCGTCAGAACGGCATCGGTGGCATGCGCGGCCAGTTGCTGGGCCCGGGCCAGTTCCATCTGGTCCTGCACCTCGGTTTCGCCCATGAGCGAAAGTTCACCGAAATGCATGCCCGAGTCATCGGCTGCGTGCGCACCCGTTGTTGTGGAGGGCCCTTCGGCGAAGATTTCCAGCAGGGCCATCGGATATGCCTTGGCCAGCGATGGCTCGTGCTGTGCCAGCAACCGCAGAGCATCGTCCACCAGAGAGCGCCGCTGGATATCGTGGGTGGACGATTCCTCGCCTGCCAAAGCGCTCTTGGTGGCCCGCACCAGCTGCCCCATGAGGGCTTCGCCCCCGCGCACTGCATTGACAACACAGGCACGGAATACCGTTCGCGATCGGGACGCTGTTGGGGACATGCGGGGAGAATGAAAGAAAAGCTTCCAGTTGCAATGCTACTGGAAGCTTTTCCTTTACTTCAGCGCCTTGAAACGCATGCGCTTGGGCTTCGCGCCCTCTTCACCCAGGCGCCGCTTCTTGTCGGCCTCGTACTCCTGGTAGTTGCCGTCGAAGAAGGTCCATTGGCTGTCCCCCTCGGCGGCCAGAATATGGGTGGCAATGCGGTCCAGGAACCAGCGATCGTGGCTGATCACCAGCACCGTTCCGGCGTACTCCAGCAGCGCATCTTCCAGGGCGCGCAAGGTTTCCACGTCCAGGTCGTTGGAGGGCTCGTCGAGCAGCAGCACGTTGCCACCGGAGATCAGTGTCTTGGCCAGGTGCAGGCGTCCGCGCTCGCCGCCCGAGAGCATGCCCACCTTCTTTTGCTGGTCGCCGCCGTTGAAGTTGAAGCGCCCCGCGTAGGCCCGGCTGGCCATGGTGAACTTGCCGATGTTGATCATGTCCAGGCCGCCGGAGATGTCTTCCCAGACCGTCTTGTCGTTCGCCAGCGCATCGCGGTGCTGGTCCACAAAGGCCATCTTCACGGTGGAGCCGATCACGACTTCGCCGCTGTCGGGCTGCTCGCGGCCGGCAATCAGCTTGAACAGGGTCGATTTACCGGCGCCGTTCGGACCGATGATGCCGACGATGGCGCCGGCCGGGATGTTCATGCTCAGGTTATCGATGAGCACACGATCGCCGAACGACTTGGTGACGTTCCTGAACTCGATCACCTGGGTTCCCAGGCGGTCGGCCACGGGAATGAAAATCTCGTTCGTTTCGTTGCGCCGCTGGTATTCGAAATCGGACAGCTCCTCGAAACGCGCCAGGCGGGCCTTGCTCTTGGCCTGGCGGGCCTTGGGGTTCTGGCGTGACCATTCCAGCTCTTTTTTCAGGGCCTTGGCGCGCGATTCCTCGCCCTTTTGCTCGGACTCCAGGCGCGCCTGCTTCTGGGTCAGCCAGTCGCTGTAGTTGCCCTTGTACGGAATGCCATGGCCCCGGTCGAGTTCCAGGATCCACTCGGCCGCGTTGTCCAGGAAGTAGCGGTCGTGGGTGATGGCCACCACCGTGCCGGGATAGCGCTGAAGAAACTGCTCCAGCCAGTCCACCGATTCGGCGTCCAGGTGGTTGGTGGGCTCGTCGAGCAGCAGCATGTCGGGCTTGGACAGCAGCAGGCGGCACAGTGCCACGCGGCGCTTTTCACCGCCCGACAGCACACCCACCCGGGCATCCCAGGATGGCAGCCGCAGGGCGTCGGCGGCGATTTCCAGCTGGTGCTCGGAATCGGTGCCCGCAGTCGCAATGACGGCTTCCAGGCGGGCCTGCTCGGCGGCCAGCGCATCGAAGTCGGCGTCGGGTTCGGCGTAGGCCGCATACACCTCTTCGAGCTTGGCCTTGGCAGCAAACACCTCGCCCATGGCTTCCTCGACGCTTTCACGCACCGTGTGGTCCGGGTTGAGCTGCGGCTCCTGGGGCAGATAGCCAATCTTGATGCCCGGCATGGCGATGGCCTCGCCTTCGATCTCCTTGTCCACACCCGCCATGATCTTGAGCAAGGTGGACTTGCCGGAGCCGTTGACACCCAGCACGCCGATCTTGGCGCCGGGGAAGAAGCTCAGGGAGATGTCCTTCAAGATCTGCCGTTTGGGCGGCACGGTCTTGCTGACACGGTTCATGGAAAATACGTATTGGGCCATTCGTTCTCTAACCTGCAAAAGTGGGCAGAAATTCTGCGTACAAACCGCGATTATCGGCCCATGCGACAATACGCGGCGTTGCGGGCTCCAGTTGCCCGCCACATCAGCAGTCTGCTGGGGACGAAGGAAGAGCATCTTCCGGGCTCCCACCCTTGAACCTCATCTGCCTGAGACTGGCTCGGCAACCCACCGGTTGCCACGACAGGCCGATACCCAGCGCCCCGGACGGGCGCATTCACTGACATGAAATTTGAAGAACTGAACCTGGCTCCTGCCATTTTGAAGGCCGTGCTCGAACAAGGCTACGAGACCCCCACGCCCATCCAGGCACAGGCCATTCCAGCCGTGCTGGCGGGCCACGACCTTCTGGCCGGCGCACAGACCGGCACCGGCAAGACCGCCGCGTTCACCCTGCCCATGCTGCACCGCCTGTCGCAAAGCGCCGCGCCCAAAAACAAGTTTGGCGGCAAGGGCATCCGCGCCCTGGTGCTGACCCCCACCCGCGAACTCGCAGCCCAGGTGGAAGAGTCGGTCCGCGAATACGGCAAATACCTCGATATCAACTCCACCGTGGTCTTTGGCGGCGTGGGCATGAACCCGCAGATCGACCGCATCAAGCGCGGCGTGGACATCCTGGTGGCCACCCCCGGCCGCCTGCTCGACCTGCAGCAGCAGGGCTTCCTGGACCTGTCCACCGTGCAGGTGCTGGTGCTCGACGAAGCCGACCGCATGCTGGACATGGGCTTCATCCACGACGTGAAAAAGGTGCTGGCCCTGGTGCCCCGCGAAAAGCAGAGCCTGCTGTTCTCGGCCACTTTCAGCGACGAGATCCGCGATCTGGCGAACACCCTGCTCAAGAGCCCCCAAAGCATCCAGGTCACGCCCAGCAACACCACGGTGCAGCGCATCACGCAGGTGATCCACCCCGTGGGCCGCGGCAAGAAAAAACAGGTGCTGCTGCACATCATCCAGCAGCACAACTGGAGCCAGGTGCTGGTGTTCACCCGCACCAAGTTCGGCGCCAACAACGTGGCCGAGTTCCTGACCAAGAACGGCGTCAACGCCATGGCCCTGCATGGCAACAAGAGCCAGAGCGCCCGCACGCAGGCCCTGGCCGGCTTCAAGAGCGGTGACATCCGCGCCCTGGTGGCCACCGACATCGCTGCGCGCGGCATCGACATCGACGAGCTGCCCCACGTCGTCAACTACGAAATCCCCAACGTGTCGGAAGACTACGTGCACCGCATCGGCCGCACCGGCCGCGCGGGCAACAGCGGCGAAGCCGTCAGCCTGGTCTGCATGGACGAGGAAGGCTTCATGATGGACATCGAGCGCTTCACCAAGCAGCAGATTCCGGTGCAGGTCATCGAAGGCTTCGGCCCCGACGTCGGCGAAAAGGCCGAACCCATCGCCATGGGCCGCCAGACCATCTGGGGTGGCGCAGGCAAGCCTCCGAGCCGCGATGTCATGCAGGCGGCAGCCAAGGCGGCGCGCAGCGAAATGATGGAACGCATCCGCACCAACAAGGCCGGTCAGGGTGGTGGTGGCGGTGACCGCGGCCCACGCCAGGCCAGCGGTGGTGGCAATGGCGGTGGCAATGGCCCCCGCTCCGGCCGTGGTGGCGGTGGCGGTGGTGGCGGTGGTGGCGGCCAGGGCGGCGGCGCACGCGGGGGTGCCCAGGCGCCTGCACGCGGCCGCGCCCGCCCGGCCGGCGGTGGTTATGAAGGCGGCAACCGCTACGACGACGCACAGCCCCCGCGTCCCAATGCCCACCTGGGTACCCATTCGGGCCACAGCAATCCGGGCCATCGCAACGCCGGCCATTCGGCTGGCGGCCAGCCCGACCCGATGCGCACCAGCGTGGACAGCATGGCGGGCAGCGGCCGCCGCGGCGGCGGTGGATACCGCGGCAACTCGGGCGGTGGCGGCTATGGCGGCGGCTCGGGTGGCCGGGGCAACGGATCCCGTGGACCGGGAGGTTCTCGCGGCTCTTTCAACCGCTGAGAGCACCCCAGGCAGGCAACTCCCTTGCCTGCATGCAGTGGAGCGCCAGGCTCCACGGCCCTGGCGGGCAACAGGATGGCGCAGACCGTGACGGCTCTGCGCAACCACCTTCCATGGCCGCGCGAAAGGCGCGATGGAGCGGGGTCTGCAGGCCCTGGGCTGGTCCAAGCCCGGTAACTGTCCAAGGGGTGGTGCTGGCGACAACAGACACCTGCCTGCCCCGGCGCCAGGGCGGCGCGCGTCCCCTCCGACAGACTTTCGACGCGGCGGCCACTGACACACCAGCCAAGGCGCACGCAGTTAACATCGCGCCAAGTTCGACAGGCTCCCAGGCAAGGCACACCATGACCCAGCGCCCCACGCTCTTTGTTTCAATCCCCTCCCGCACAGCACAGCCCGCACCGCTGATGGCGCGTCGCACACCGTGGCGCAGTTCCCTGGCCCTGGCGACCTTGCTGCTGTCCGCCTGTGCCAGCACGCCACTCCCTCCCTGGCCCGGCACGCCCTCCGCCGCGCAAGCCCGTGCACCAGAGGCCCTGCCGCGCGTGCAACGCGGCACCGTGGTGCCCGCACCGCTGGGACAGGCGCGCGACAGCGTGGTGGTCACACCGCTGCCGTCCAGCCCGCCGACGCCCGCCGCTGCGGACACTGCTGCGGCCGCGCCCTATGGTCCGGCCGTGGCTGCGCGGTTTGCTGCCCCGCCCACCGCCTACAACACGCCTGGGCTCGCCGCAGAACGCAGCAGTTTCACCACCAACGCCGAACTGGGCGCTTGGCTGCGCGACCTGGCCGGCCCGGCGCCACGGGGTGCCACGCTGGCCCGTGTTCTCAGCCTGGGCACCTCGCAGCACGGTGAGCCCATCGAAGGTCTGCTCCTGACCCGTGCCAAGGACACGGACATTGCCAGCCTGGAAGCCAATGGCCGTTCCACCGTCGTTCTCATCGGCCAGCAGCATGGCGACGAACCGGCGGGCAGCGAAGCCCTGCTGGTGGTTGCCAGAGAACTCGCACACGGCCTGCTCGAACCCCTGCTCGATCGCATCAACGTGGTCGTGATTCCCCGGGCCAACCCCGACGGCGCCGCCCGCGGCACGCGCACCACGGCCAATGGCGTGGACATGAACCGCGACCACCTGCTCCTGAACACCCCCGAAGCCCAGGCATTGGCGCGGGTGGTGCGCGATTACCGCCCCATCCTGGTGCTGGATGCGCACGAATTCACCGTGGTCGGACGCTACCTGCAGAAGTTCAACGCGATTCAGCGCTACGACGCCCTGCTGCAATACACCACCACGGCCAACTACCCCGAATTTCTGACCAAGGCCTCCCAGGAGTGGTACCACCAGCCCATGCTCGGCGCACTCCAGTCGCAGGGCCTGTCGAGCGAGTGGTACTACACCACCTCCACCCGGCCAGATGACCGGCGCATCTCCATGGGCGGTGCGCAGCCCGACACCGGACGCAACGTGAACGGCCTGAAAAATGCCGTCAGCCTGCTGGTGGAAACCCGTGGCGTGGGCCTGGGGCGCATGCACATCCAGCGCCGCGTCCACACCCAGGTCACGGCCATCACCAGCGCCCTGCGCAGCACCGCCGAGCGCGCCACCCATCTGGAACAGGTGCGCTCTTTTGTGGCGCGCGACATCGCCTCCAAGGCCTGCAACGGCCAGGTCGTGGTGGAGGCCCAGGCCACGCCCATGCAGCGCGAGCTGACCATGCTCGACCCGGAGACCGGTGCCGACCGCACGCTGAAGGTGGACTGGAATTCGTCGCTCGCCCTGCGCACGGTGAAATCACGCGCCCGGCCCTGCGGCTACTGGCTGGCGCCCAGCGCCACCACGGCGGTGGAGCGCCTGCAACTGCTGGGGGTGCAGGTGCTGCGCATCGCCGAACCCGGCGCGTTGCTGGCGGATACCTACAACGAAACCGCACGCGAAACCACCGAACGCGCGGACGTGCGCGGCACCGTTGCGGGTGGCGCCAGCATCATCCGCAGCCAGGTGACGCCGGTGCGCCGCGCCATCGACGTACCCGCCGGCAGCTTTTATGTGCCGCTGAACCAGGGCCTGGCCAACCTGGCCGTTGCGGCGCTGGAGCCCGACACCCAGAGCAGCTACTTTGCCAACCACCTGATCGATGACCTCGCCAGCACGGCGCGCGTCATGACGGTGCCCTCGCTGGTTTTTGAAGACACGGACGAATAGCGCTGTTCCAGCGCTGCATGTCAGCGCCTGCCGGCACTATCAAAACCGCAGCATTAAGCGCCTTTCAAATAAGCGCTACAGGTCTTCTTGGCTATGAATCAAGCCGATTCATGCAGCGCACCGGGAGCCGTCGCAACGGGGCCCCGGGCAGATGCACGGGCCAGCACATGGCCCGCCATGGCCTGGGCCAGGGCCTCATCGCCCAGGAAGACCGCACTGCCGCACTCTTTTTCGAGCCGTTGCGCCTCCTCTTCGCCGTGGCTGCGCACCACGGTCTCAATGGTGGGGTTGAGCAGGCGCGCCGTGGCGATGATCTGCTGCACATTCAGCGTGTCGGGCGTGGCAATGACGAGCATGCAGGCGCGTGCAATGTGGGCCTGGATCAATACCGCCGGCTCCACCGCATCGCCAAACACCGCCGCCATGCCCTGTGCCCGCAGCCATTCCTGCAAGGGTGCCATCCCACGAAAAGCCAGCGGATTGAGCGCAATCGATAGCAGCGCCCCGGCCAGTACCAGGCTGGCGCCCTCGGGCGGCTACCCCCATGAAGCTCCCAGTCCCACCAGGATGAAAGAAAACTCGCCAATCTGCGCCAGACTGGCCGATACCGAGAGCGCCGTGGAGAGCGGATAGCAAAACGCCAGCACCAGCGCCAAGCCCAACGCAGCCGCAATGGTGTTGATCAGGGTAAGGCTGTGCGGCATGGTCCATGCGGCCAGCGCGGCGCAATGCCGCCCTCTTGCCCAAAGCCAGCCCTGCGCCGGGTATGATCCATCCCCTCGGGTCAGTGCCTCACTGCACCCGGGGCGCCAGTCAGGCGCCCAGCACATCCATCTGCCCGTAGCTCAACTGGATAGAGCAATAGCCTTCTAAGCTATAGGTCGGGGGTTCGAGTCCCTCCGGGCAGGCCAAAATGGCCCCTCAGACAACCTCACAACATCTCAAAACCCGCACGTTTACTAGCGTTGCGGGTTTTTTGTTGCCTCACATGGTCTCACTGCGTACCATGACATACCAACAAAAAGTTGGTACTTCTGCAGGTATCTCGACATACCAACCATGCAGATACCAACAAAAGGGGCACGCATGGCACTCACGGACACCTTTGTTAAGAACGTCAAGCCTTCGGGCTCAGCCACGGGCGAGAAGCATGCCGATGGGCATGGGCTGTACCTCCATGTGAAGGAGGCGGGGAAATATTGGCGCATGAGCTACCGCCATCTAGGCAAGCAGAGGACGCTGGCACTGGGTGTGTACCCAGCAGTTTCTCTGGCCAAGGCCCGCAAGCGCCGTGACGAAGCCCGCGAACTGCTGGCTGAAGGACTCGACCCCAGCGCGGCCAAGAAGGCCGAGAAGCTGGCAACCCGCGTGGCCGCAGCCAACACCTTTGAGGCGGTGGCCCGTGAATTCCACGCCACCCAGGCCAGCGGCTGGAGCCCCCGCTACGCAACCCGGTGGATCGAGCGCATGGAGAAAGACCTGTTTCCGTACATTGGCAAACTGACGCTGCCCGCCATTACCGCCCCGGTGCTGCTGGATGCCCTGCGAAAGGTGGAAAAGCGCGGTGCCAATGAAACCGCCCACACCTTAAGGCAGACCGCGGGCCAAGTTTTTCGCTACGGAGTGCAGACTGGTCGTTGCGATCGCAGCCCAGTGACTGACCTGCATGGCGCCCTCAAGCCCATTGTGGTGAAGCACATGGCGGCGGTGCTGGAGCCTGCCAAGGCGGGCGAGCTGCTGAGGTCCATTGATGGCTACGCCGGCCAGCCCATGACCAAGGCGGCGCTGGCGCTGTCTGCCCTGCTCTTTCAGCGCCCCGGCAACATCCGGCAGATGGAATGGGCGTGGATCGACTTCGACAAGGCCCTGCTGACCATCCCCTCCCAAGATATGAAGCGGCGGCTGGCGCAGAAGATCAACGGCAGGCCGCACTTTGTGCCCCTGGCACCGCAGGCCATCGCCATCTTGAAAGAGCTGCAGCCCCTTACGGGCCATGGCCGATACGTGTTCCCCAGCCTACGCACCGGCGAGAGGGCCATGAGCGACAACACCATCAATGCTGCCTTACGACGCATGGGTTTTGCCTCAGAAGAAATGAGCGCCCACGGGTTCCGTGCGATGGCGCGCACGCTGATGATTGAGCGCATCCACGGCATATCCGCCGACGTGATCGAAGCCCAACTAGCGCATGGCAAATCTGGGCCGCTGGGGGCCGCCTACGACCGTGCTGAATTCATGGAGCAGCGGCGCAGGATGATGAGCGAGTGGGCAGACTACCTAGACAAACTGCGGATGGGCGCAGAAGTGATTCAATTCAAAAAAGCGTGAGGGGCGGGGGTCTATCACCATCCCCTGGGGGGCCTGCTCCACTCCTCCACAACCACCATGCCATCGGGCAGACTCGTTGTTTTCCTAGTACCTGGGGGCTCCGAGCGGCGCGGCTCCTGACCCGGCCAAGGTTCGGGCACATACAGCGCGCGGCCCACGCGCAGCACACGCCCCTCTTTGATCAAGGTTCTTAAGCGGTCATCCACTGTCGTTTCCGGCAGGGGTATCGACCGCAGCAAATCGACCCGCGACACTTTCACTCGCCTTCCGCCTAGCGTGTGCAGCCGCACAAGCGCATCCAGAACCATGAGGCTTGTTGCGCTATGCGGCGCACGTCTTTTGGCAAGCTTTTTCATGATGTAAATCTCAGAAACAAATTTGCACGTAACTTATTGATATTAATGTCAATTCATCTCATTTATAACCAATAAATCTCAGAAGTTACCCCCCACTCCGGTTTGGCTCTGATGGCTTGAATTTGCACACTGGATTCGTGCGCACTTTCAAGTCATCGCACAGCAAGCAACCACTGGCCATGGCTGCTCGCTGTGCATCACCGGAGTCACAGAGATGCCCAGCCAACCAACGCCGCAAACGGCCCGTAAACAACTGAAGAGAACAGCCCAGCCCCTGGCAAAGCTGGAAGTGCACGCTGCACAAATCCCGAATTTTGATGACTTGCCGGATTCCGCTTGGGTCCGGCAGTCTCAGTTGGTGCGTGATCCCAAGCACCCAACCCGTCCCACTCCCCTGCCCTTCAGCCCCGCCACTTTCTGGCGATTGGTTGCAAGCTCTAAATTTCCGAAGCCGACGAAGCTGTCTGAGCGAGTGACGGCCTGGAAAGTTGGTGACGTGCGTGCGTGGATCAACCAACAAGCCGAAGCGGCTTAAAGGACGGTCATGAACACAAACACCGCCCAAAAGAACATTCCCAGCGAGGACGGCACCAGCTATTGCGAACTGATTGGCCCCATCGCCCGCCATTTTTGGGGCGACCCGAATGAGCAGCTTTCCAAGCCCAGCGAGCTGCGCTTTGGCAGCCACGGCAGCAAATCCGTTGACTTAGAGAAAAACCAGTTCTTCGACCACGAAGCCAATGAGGGGGGCGGCGTCATCAAGCTTGTGCAGTACGGCACCGGCATCAGAGAACGCGGCGCTGCGCATCAGTGGCTGGTGCAAAACGGCTACATCGGAAGCGACCGCACCAACATTCCAGCCGGACGCGAAATCATGCAAGTCATAAAGTCATGCCCGGCCGCTGCCAAGGAAGCGTACGCCCCCAAGGCCAGTAAAGCCCCGGCCAAGATCGTGACCTCCTACGACTACCGCGACGAGCAGGGCGAACTGCTGATGCAGGTCGTTCGCATGGACCCCAAAACCTTCAAGCAGCGCCGTCCGGATGGCGAAGGCTGGAGCTGGAGCGCCAAGGACGTGCGCGTGGTGCCCTACCGACTGCCCGAGCTGCTGGCAGCGCCCGATGCTGTGGTGTACCTGGTGGAGGGAGAAAAGGACGCAGACCGCCTTGCATCCCTGAGCCTGGTGGCAACCTGCAATGCAGGTGGCGCTGGCAAGTGGCGCAAGGAGCATTCCGAGTTCCTGCGCGGCCGCCGTGTGGTCATCCTGCCCGACAACGACGATGCAGGCCGGGAGCACGCAAGGAAGGCCGTCAAGGCCCTGCTCGGCATCGCTGCCAATGTTCGCGTCATAGCGCTACCCGACCTGCCCGAGAAAGGCGACGTGTCGGACTGGCTGGACGCGGGCGGTAGTGTCGCGGCGCTGCAGGACATGCTGAAAGAAGCGCCCGCCGCGAACGCTGAACCTGGCGAGGACGAGCCCGAGAAGAAGCCTTCCCAGACTGACCTGCTGGTCAAGTTCGTTCGCGAGCGCTTCGACCTGCTGCACGACAAGAACGGCGACACCTACGCTCGCGACCGCCACACCGGCGAAGTGCGCCGCATGGGTGCGCGCCAGTTCCGTGACCGCGTGACGGCAGGTTTTTTCGCACAAATGGAAATTGCAGTGCGCGACCAATCCTGGCGCGAAGCCCTGGGCACGTTGCAAGCCCTTGCCCGGTTTGAGGGCGACCCGCAGGACGTTTACATCCGCGTTGCAGGCCGCGATGGTCGCTATTGGATCGACTTGTGCCATGCAGGCAATAGCAATGCTGTGGAGCTGACCAGAACCGGCTGGAGGGTCGTAGAACGTCCTCCGGTGTTGTTCGTGCGCGGAGAGTCCATGCAGCCCCTTCCCATACCTGTGGGTGGCGGCAGCATCGCGCCCTTATGGGAGATCGCCAACGTCCCCGAGCAGCAGCGTCTGCTGGTGCTGGCCTGGCTGGTGGACTCCCTGCGCCCGGACTCACCCTTCCCTGGCCTGGAGCTGGTGGGGGAGCAAGGCAGCGGCAAGAGCACCACCGCTGCAGCCCTGCGCCGCCTGATCGACCCCAACGGCTGCAACCTGCGCAGCGCACCCAAGACCGTAGAGGACATTTTTGTGGCGGCCGGACAGAACCATGCAGTCTGCTACGAGAACGTGAGCCATCTTGCTGGCCCCATGCAGGATGCGCTGGCGATTTTGAGCACCGGCGGTGGCTACGCCAAACGCCAGCTTTTCACCGACTCGGAAGAACACATCATCAGCGTGTGCCGCCCATGGATGGTGAACGGCATCAGCATCAGCGTGACGCAGCAAGACCTGGTGGATCGGGTCATCAGCGTGGAGTGCCCGGTGATCGACACGCGCCAGTCAAGCAGCCAGCAGTGGCAAGCGTTCGACCGTGCATTGCCCGGCATGCTGGGCGCCCTGTTCGACCTGGCGACGGGGGCGCTGCGTGAGCTGCCCAACGTGAGCCTGCCCCGTGAAGATCGCCCGCGCCTGGTGGAGTACGTACTGCTGGGCATGGCACTGGCCAAGGCATCAGGGACGCACCCGGATGAGTTCCTCCAGCAGTTCAAGACCACCCGCGCCGAGACTGTGGCCCGCACCCTCGATGCGAGCCCCGTAGCGTCTGCGGTGCTGGAGTTCATCGAAGCCAACCCCTACGGCATCGAGGCGAGCGTGAAGGACATTCTGATGCGCCTGGAGCACTACAAACCTGCGGGTGCTGAAGCCTGGCCGCGTACACCGAAAGGCCTGGGCGATGCGCTGCGACGTGCGTCACCAGCGCTGCGCCAGCTAGGCGTGGAGTGCAAGAGCCTTGGCAACATCGGCGGCAAAG
This sequence comes from Acidovorax sp. GW835-FHT14B10, assembly GCF_058793725.1. Lineage (NCBI taxonomy): Bacteria > Pseudomonadati > Pseudomonadota > Betaproteobacteria > Burkholderiales > Comamonadaceae > Acidovorax > Acidovorax sp. GW835-FHT14B10. The sequence continues at coordinate 23,906 of NZ_JBXAGC010000015.1, read as the reverse complement.
TGAAATGGGTCATCAAAGGAAAACTGCCGAATCCATTTCATGTAAGTCATGAAGTCATCGTTCCTTCTGATGCCGGGCATGACATCAAGACATCCATGACTTCGAGTCCGGCTGGGACATTGGCGACGGAGGAGCTGTGACTCCAGAAACCATTCTTGCCGACCTGCTGGCGTCGGGCATTGAACCCAGCGTGACACCTGACCATACCGGCATCGTGGTTCCTGCCGGAAAGCTGACGCCCGCGCAGCGCGCTGCCGTGCTGGCCCACAAGCCAGACCTGATCGCGTACTTGCTGGAATCGAGCCGCATCACGGTGCAGCTACTTGAAGCCGCCATGCGCCGGTGCGATCAGTTCAACGATAGCGAGAAAGCCCGCCAGGACATGCGAGAGCAAGTGCTGGAAACACCACTGCACCTGCGACAAGACCTGCTTGGGCACTTCTTGGGCAAGCCGACTCAAGCACCCGTCGCACCCCTGAAAAAACAACGGGAGAACAACCATGACTGAAAAGAAGAAGACGCCCCAGGGCCACGGCTGGAAGCCGGGTCAGTCCGGCAACCCCAAGGGTCGCCCCAAGGGATCAGGTGACGTTGCGCAAATCCGATCTTCCATTGCCACGCGCATCCCCGAACTGCTGGAAGCCATGATGCAGCGTGCGCTCGATGGCGATGTAGGCGCCGCCCGCCTGCTGCTGGAGCGCACGGTTGCGCCCCTCAAGGCGACCGATATGGGCCAACCCCTCAACCTGCCCAATGGCACGCTGACCGAGCAAGGCCGTGCCGTGATGGCGGCCGTGTCTACTGGGGTTTTGGCGCCAAGCCAGGGTGCCGCCTTGGTGGGTGCGCTCGGTACGCTGGCCCGCGTGGCCGAGGTGGATGAACTGGCCGCCCGCGTGGCAGCGCTGGAGAAGCACCATGGCAAGTCTTGAAAAGCGCATCAAGGTGCTGGAGGTGACCAGCGTCCCAGTGGTGCCACCGCGCATCCACATCACGTTCGTGTGCCCAGTCCGTGGCACCGTCAGTGCAAGGCTCTGGAGTGGAAGCATGGTGGATCGCAGGAACGATGAAACCGAAGCGCAATTCCTGGCACGCGTGGAGCATCTGGAGGCAGCCCATGCCCAGTCTTGACACGCGTGTGGCCAAGTTGGAAAAGGCTGCGGCCCATGTGGACCTCAAGGCCATGACAGACGATGAGTTGCTCGCGTATGCGGGCAAGTTCCCCATGTTCTCCAGCGAGATGTATGCGGCGATCGTCACCCTCGTACTGCGCCGCCCGAGTGCGTTTCCAGTCGTGTACGACGACCCTGACTACGAATCGACGGACTATTAGGAGTGAAACATGGCATCCATCAAAACCCGTGTTGCGGGCCTGGAGGAGGTAAGCAGAGCAACTGTACGACGCCAGCTGACCGACGCAGAGCGTGCGGTTCGCGTGACCCATATCCTCAACCATCCTGAGTCTTCGCCGGTGTATGGGCCATTGAGTGAATTTCTGAAACGGGCTTTGGGTCGTAATGTCCTGCTATAACTTCCCTCTTATCGAGATCAGAGGGGATGGGGCGAATGACCAACGAACAACAACAGCATCAAACGCTGTTGCTCAACCTGCTGCCAGCAGACCACACCACCGTGGGCAACATCACGCTGCTGGAGCAATTTTTGGCCGCCGCCCAAGCCGCTGGGCACCAGCCTCCCGCCACGGAAGACGACTTTAAAACCGCGCGCGAAGCGCTGGTGGCAGCGGGCCTGGCCGTCAAAGGTAAAGGGCGCGGCGGCTCCACCGCCCGGGCCACCGGTGCGGCACGCCCCGCGTTTGCGCTCGATGCCCCAGCAGTACCAGCGCCCAATGCCTCCGCCGCAGCCGTCAAGCAGGCCAAGCCCGCCAAAGCCAAACCCGCACCGGCGCAGCCCGACACCGGCGACGCCCAGGTGCTGGCCTACCGCCACCCCGACCGGCGCAAGAACAACCCCGAAGTGGGCCTGGTCAACACCGAGAGCGACCCCGAGCAGCCCAAAACCGCCTGGGCCTACGACCCGCACCTCGACCCCGCCTTGCAATTTGACAGCGCCCGCGCCCAGGCCGATGCGCTGATTGCTGACGCCCTGGCCGGCAACGACCCCGCCGCCATGCGCCACGCCCTGCAAACCCTGCAACGCATGGGCGCGCCCTATTTGCAATGGACCGGCAAGGCCGAGCGCACCGCCTTTGAGGTGGACACCGTGAGCCTGCATGTGCACGAGCGCATCGACGCCATGAGCATCCTGAGCAGCGTGGGCAAGCGCCAGAATGCTATCAATTCAATAGCTGGTAGCGCAAGCAGGGCAAAGGCTGGAGGCCAAAAACACCCCAACTTCTACCAACCCGGCCTGTTTGAGGCCCCGTTCGAGAACGTGCCCCTGCGCTCTGCGCTGGACTTCTACAAACACGACCGCGGCTGGGCCAACCGGCTGGTGGCCGGCGACAGCCTGCTGGTGATGAACAGCCTGCTGCAAAAAGAAGGCATGGCCGGGCAGGTACAGATGATCTACATCGACCCGCCCTACGGCATCAAGTACGGCAGCAACTTCCAGCCCTTCGTGGGCAAGCGCGACGTGAAAGACCGGGCCGACGCGGATTTGACGCAAGAGCCCGAAATGATCAAAGCCTTCCGCGATACCTGGGAACTAGGCATTCACTCGTATTTGACGTATTTGCGCGACCGGCTGCTGCTGGCGCGCGAGTTATTGAGCGAATCGGGCAGCGTGTTTGTGCAGATATCGGATGAGAACGTCCACCTTGTGCGAAATCTGATGGACGAATTATTCGGCGTACAAAATTTCGTTTCTCAAATTGCATTCACAACGACAACAAGTGAAAAAACCAATCGTGTCGCTGGCATTTGTGATTACTTGGTTTGGTACGCGAAGGATGAAAGTTCCGTTAAATTTCGACCAATTTTTACCGAGAAAGAATTGGGCGGAGAAGGTGGTTCAAAGTACCGATCCATTCAAATGCCAAATGGTCGCGTGCGCACAGCCAAGGAAGCAGAAGGAGATTCAGATTTTTCAGATGGCAGGGCATTTCGTCTGGACACGATCACATCTCAACGGCCTGGCGGGCGATACCAAATTGAACTAAACGGTCAAAAATTTAATCCGGAACCCGGATATTGGAAACCCAGCGAAACAGGTTTTAGCCGCTTATTGCTCGTAAATCGTGTCCGCATTGAAGGGAAGCGCCCGGCATATGTGCGCTACTTCAACGATTTCACGGGCTATCGAATTACCAATGTATGGAATGATCTTTCCGGGGTTCAAAGTCGAAGCGACTCCAAGGTTTATGCAGTTCAAACACCTGCGACGCCTATCGAGCGCTGCATATTGATGACCACCGACCCCGGCGATTTGGTTTTAGACCCCACCTGCGGTTCGGGCACCACGGCTTATGTCGCCGAGAAATGGGGCCGCCGCTGGATCACCTGCGACACCTCGCGCGTGGCCATCACGCTGGCCAAGCAGCGGCTGATGACGGCCAGCTTTGATTACTTTGCGCTGCGCTACCCCAACGAGGGGCTGCGGGGGGGATTCATCTACAAAACCGTGCCCCACGTCACGCTCAAAAGCATTGCCAACAATGCCGAGATCGACGCGATCTACGAGCGACTGCACCCCGGCATCGCCACCGCGCTGGCCGACCTGAACGCCGCGCTGCACGCCCATGCCCCGGCAGCGCCCTTCCCCGTGACCGAGGGCGCGCGCAAAGGCCAGAAGCTGGCGCTGGGCAGCAAGGGCCAGGACTTGCACGAATGGGAAGTGCCGTTTGACCTGCCCCCGGACTGGCCCGCCGCGCTGCAAGCGCCGCTGGCAGCCTTCCACACCGCGCGGCAAAAGATGCAGGCCGAGATGGACCGCAGCATTGCCGCCAACGCCGACAACGAAACCCTGTACGACCAGCCCGAGCGCGACAAGGCGAAGCTGCGCGTGTGCGGCCCGTTCACGGTGGAGGCGGTACCCTTCCCCACCGTGCTATCACTTGAGGAGCTGCCTGCGCAAGCGGGGAAAGCGCAAGCGGCCGATTTGGCTGATATGAGCCTGGCCCGCAGCGGCCACACCAGCCGCCAGCACGCCTGGCGCGACGAGCTGCTCAAAACCGGCATTCGCGGCAAGGGCGGGCAAATGCTGCGCTTTGCCGAGCTGGAGGTGTTGCCCGGCACCACCAGCGTGCACGCCAGCGGCAGCCTGGACACCGGAGAGCGCGTGGTGGTGAGCTTTGGCCCCGAGCACGGCGCGCTGGAGCAGCGCCAGGTGGAGCGTGCGTTGAACGAGGCCAGCGAGCTGTTCCCCCGCCCCAAAATGATCGTGTTCTGCGCCTTCGCCTTCGACCCCGAGGCGGCCAAGGACATCGACGCCCTCAAGGGCATCACCGCGCTGAAGGCGCAGATGAACACTGACCTGCTGACCGAAGACCTGAAAAAAGCGCGCAGCAGCAACCAGAGCTTCTGGCTCATGGGCCAGCCCGATGTGCTGCTGTCGGCCACCAAAGATGGCCTGTGGCAGGTGGAGGTGAATGGCTTTGACTACTTCGACACCGCCAAGGGCGAGCTGGTGTCGGGCGGCAAGGCCAAGATTGCGGCTTGGCAACTGGATACCGACTACGACGGGCGCAGCCTGTTCCCACACCAGGTGTTCTTCCCCATGGCGGGCAAGGACGAGGGCTGGATGAAGCTGAAGAAGGACATCCGCGCCGAGCTGGATGCGGACCTGCTGCAGGCATTTACCGGCACCGTGTCGCTGCCGTTTGCCGCGGGCGATAACCGCATGGTGGCGGTGAAAATTGTGGATGACCGGGGCATTGAGTCGCTGAAGGTGATGCGGCTGGATGCAAGCACACAAGGAGGCCAGTGATGGCAGTTCGTAAAAGCAACCGCCTGAGCCTGCAGCAGGTGGGGCCCATCAAGGCGGCCGATGTAGTGTTTGGCGACCTCACGGTCATCGTCGGCCCGCAGGCCACGGGCAAGAGCATTTTTTTGCAGACGCTCAAGCTGGTGCTGGACCGCGACCACATCCACGACACCTTCCGGCACCACAGCGTGTCGTTCAACGGCGACAGCGGCGCCTTTCTGGGCGGCTACTACGGCAAGGGCATGGCCGCAGCGTGGAACAAGGACGGCTCTCAACTGCGCTGGAACGGCAAGCAGGCCACGTTGCCTGACCTGGCCAAGCCCAGCAAGGGCAAACAGCGCCAGGAAAAGCTGTTCTTCATTCCCGCCCAGCGGGTAATGAGCCTGACGCGCGGCATGACGCAGAACTTTGGCCAGTTCGACTATGGCGACCCGTACACCCTGCGTTATTTCAGCGACACGGTGCATGACCTGCTGCAAAACGAGTTTGGCGCCAAGGGGGAGCTGTTTCCGCAACCCAACCGGCTGAACGACACGCTGCGCAAGCCCATCACGCAGCACCTGTACGGCACGGCCAAGCTGGCGGTGGACTCCAAGGATTTCACCAAGCGCCTGGTGCTCAATGTGCCGGGGCACAAGGAAGGGCTGCCCTACACCGCCTGGTCGGCGGGGCAACGGGAGTTCACGCCGCTGTTGCTGGGCTTGTACTGGCTGTGCCCTGCTGGCGGCACGTCCCGGCGCGATGACATTGAATGGGTGGTGATCGAGGAGCCCGAGATGGGCCTGCACCCACAAGGCATCGAGGCGGTGTTGTTGCTGGTACTGGAGCTTATGAAGCGGGGCTACAAGGTGGTGCTGTCCACCCACTCGCCGGTGGTTCTGGATCTGGTGTGGGCCTTGCAGGAATTCAAACAGCTGGGCGGCACAGAGTCGGATGTACGCAGACTATTGAACCTGCGCGCTGGTGGCTATGCCAACGAGCTGGGCAAAGCCGTGCTGAAGAAGGACTTGCGCGTGTACTTCTTCAGTCGGGACAACGAGGTGAAAGACATTTCCCGTCTGAGCCCCTTGTCTGACGAAACCGCTGAGGCCGAATGGGGCGGACTGGTGGGTTTTGCCAGCCGCACAGGGCAAGTTATTGCCGATGTGGTGAATCGCACAGAAAGCCAGCCCAAGGCCAAGCGCCGCAACAAGGCTGCGAAGGTGGAGGCCCCCGCGCAATGAGCACCAAGAAGCAGGGAGGAAACCGAAAAGCACCCGCAGCGCCTGCGCTGTCCGCTTTTGAGAAGGCCGCAACGGCAGCCGGGTTGACTGCGGCACCAGGCAAGTCAGCCGTGGAAAACCGCTACCGCGGCAGTGTCGAGGGCAAGACCGCCACAACGCGGTTCACGGGAAGCCTGGATATGGACGCGGCTTTCAAGCAGGCGGAACCTGAGGCGAACCGTTGGGATTTCGGTATTGGCATGCACAAGCCCGGAAAACAGGAGTTTGCGGTATGGGTGGAGCCTCACTCGGCGTCCAGCCTGGGTGAGGTCAAGATTATTTTGGCCAAGCTCGACTGGTTGCAGGGCAAACTGGATCAACCGGAATTTCGGCAACTCAAGGCCCTGACCGATGCCTGCGCCGCTCAGGGGCATCAACGGTTTCATTGGATGGCAACCGCCCATGTGGGGATTCGCCCCGGCAGCAGGGAGGCCAACATGCTGGCGGCGCGCGGCTTGAACCCGCCATCAACCCGGGTGGTGATCTGATGGCTGCGCCCAACTCTCTCATCATCAACTCGGCCTTCACCGAGCCGCAGCAGCACTGGGCCGAGAACGCTGACCGCACCCTGCGGCTGGAGCCCGCACGCCGCCCGGCGGGCTACGAAATCATCGACACGCGCGAGAACACGCGGCGGCAGGTTTCCATCCCGCTGGTGGATACCATCCGCGACCGGGTGCGCCTGTGGCGGGCTGATGGCTGGCCGGGCACCACGGCGGTGACGCTGGGTCTGCTGCAGCACTGGTGGGATGCAGACAAGGTGTCGCGCCGCCAGTACCCTTTCTACTTCTGCCAGCTCGAAGCCATCGAGACGCTGATCTGGCACCTGGAGGCGCTGCCCGAATACCGCCAGGGCATCTACATCCAGGGCGACGGCGGTGAGTTTGAGCGGCTGTGCAACAAAATGGCCACGGGCAGCGGCAAAACCACGGTGATGGCCATGATCATCACCTGGCAGGTGCTCAATGCGCTGACCTACCCCAAGTCGCCGCGCAAGTATTCGAGCGCTGTTTTTCTGGTGGCGCCGGGCCTGACGGTGAAGTCGCGCCTGCAGGTGCTGATGCCAGGGCATGAGAGCAATTACTACGACCAGTTCGAGCTGTGCCCTTCGGAGGCGCTGCGGCAAAAGCTCAACCGGGCCGACATCCTGATTGAAAACTGGCACACCCTGATGCCGCTGAAAGAGCAAGAGCGCTCGGTGGTGAAAAAGGGCAAGGAGAGCGACGAGGCCTACACCCGCCGCGTGCTGGGCACGCTGGCCAACGCCAAGAACCTGGTGGTCATCAACGACGAGGCGCACCACGCCTACCGCAAGCCCGCCGACATCAAGGTGAGCAAGGCCGATGCCGAGGCCTTTGGCATTGACCTGGACGAGGCCACCCGATGGGTGGAGGGGCTGGACCGCATTCACAAAACAAGGCGCATTGCGCGCTGCTTTGACCTGTCGGCCACGCCGTTTGCGCCCACGGGACGCACCAACACCGAGGCGGGCCTGTTCACCTGGGTGGTGTCGGACTTTGGCCTGAACGATGCCATCGAGGCAGGGCTGGTGAAAACGCCCCGCGTGGTGGTGCGCGACGACGCCCTGCCCAACGCGCAAACGCTGCGCCCCAAGCTCTACCACCTGTACCGCGAGCCCGACGTGGCGGAAGACCTGAACCGCAAGGCCGAGGCCCACGAACCCCTGCCTGCGCTGGTACAACAGGCGTACACGTTGCTGGGTGCCGACTGGCGCGCCACAGCTGCCGAATGGGCGGCGCAGGGGCACCTCTCGCCCCCGGTGATGCTGACGGTGTGCAACCGCACTGAAACCGCAGCGCGGGTGGAGCACTACTTCACCAAGGGCCACGCGCAGTGGACCGAGCTGCACGATGCCCACCGCACGCTGCGGGTGGACTCCAAAGTGCTGGAAAAAGCCGAGGTGGGCGAATCTGCGTCAGCGGACAAAGACTACGACGCGCGCCTGCGCAGCATCGTGCAGGCCGCGCGCATTGCGACCACGCACAAAGAGCGTTGGCTGGCCAGCAGCACCAAGAAGGAAGAAGTGCTGCGCGAGCTGGTGGACACCGTGGGCAAACCTGGCCAGCTGGGGCAAGACCTGCAGAACGTGGTGTCGGTGGCCATGCTGTCGGAGGGCTGGGACGCCAAGACGGTGACGCACATCATGGGGCTGCGCGCCTTCACCAGCCAGTTGCTGTGCGAGCAGGTGATTGGCCGAGGCCTGCGCCGCGTGGCCTACGACATCGACCCAGAAACGGGTTTGTACGCGCCCGAGTTTGTGAACGTGTTCGGTGTGCCGCTGTCCGTGGCCATGCCGCCCGGTGGCGACGGGCCGCCACCCCCGCCGCCCAAGCCCAGCGTGCAAATCAAGGCCCTGCCCGAGCGGCAGGTGCACGAGATCAAGTGGCCCAACATCCTGCGGGTGGACCAGGTGGTGCGCCCGCAACTGGTGGTGGAGTGGAGCAAGGTGCCGCCGCTGACGATTGACCCCGCCAAGGTGGCACTGCACGCGGACATTGCCCCCGCGCTGGGCGGCGCAGCCGACTGGAGCCAGATCACCACCATCGACCTGGAGCAATTGCCCGAGGAGTTCCGGCAGCAAAGGCTGGTGTTCAAGGCGGCGCAGAAGGCGTTTGAGCAGTTGCAGGAGCAGTTCAAGGGGCAGCGGGAATACCTGCTGTTTCAGTTGGTGCGGCTGGTGGAGACGTTTCTGGCGTCAGACAAGATCGATATTCCGTCGCTTTTCCACCAAGACCCGCTGCGCAAGCGGATTCTGTTCTCGATGCACATGGATGCCATCGTTCAGCACCTGATGGCCTATGTGATCGAGCAGAACACCTTGCGGCTGGAGGCCGTGTTTGATGGCGAGCGGCCGGTGGGCAGCACCCGCGACATGCGCACCTGGTACACCACGCGCGTAGCCGAGCCCACGCAGCGCAGCCAGATCAGCCACATCGTGGTGGACAGCGGCTGGGAGAAATACGCCGCCAACGTGGCCGAAACCCACCCAGATGTGGCGGCCTGGGTAAAGAACGACCACCTGGGCTTCCACATCCTGTATTTGTGGAACGGCACCAAGCGCAAGTACATCCCCGATTTTTTGGTGCGCTTCCAATCGGGCAAGACCCTGGTGCTGGAGATCAAGGGGGAGGATTCACCCCAGGACCAGGCCAAGCGGCGCGCAATGGACCAGTGGGTGCAGGCCGTGAATGCGCAAGGCGGTCTGGGCCATTGGGCCTGGGATGTGGTGGTGGGCAGCATGGCGGGCCTGCAGGACGTGATGGGCAAGCATGCCTCACAAGCAGAAATGGATGATGTTCGTCACCCAGAAAATTTAACCTCCGAAACGGCGTAACCATGTCTTTGCCCGACGGCCGCCTCAGCTGCACCGCGTGCGACTACCGTGGTTTTCTGGTATTCCGGCGCATCACGCTGGCGTATCACTTTGTGGATGGGACCACTGTCAATGGCCACCGCGAGATGCGTTGGTGCAGCGACTGTCGCAATCCCCGCGATGTGGAGGGCGCCCAACCTGCGATTGCCCCCCTGCAGACCGAACTGGACGCACTGAACGCCACCTTTTCCACCCCTGTCCATCAGATTAAGCGCTGGGTCTATCGTCTATTTGGTCAAGGTCCGGACACACTACAAATGCGAGCAGAGGAATTGAGCGGGCAGATCAGGCTGGCCCAGACTCGCGGTAATGAATGCCGCTGCTTGACTTGCGGAAGCGCCAAAACCCAACCCCTCAAGTTTGATGACAACGGGGGGTGCAGCGCGTTTCAGCATGAGTGCGGTGGGCACTTGCGGCTGGAGCCGGTAGACATGGATGCGCCGCGATTCAACTACGGGCGAGAAACCATTCACCTGGATGAGGCAGGCCAGCGCATTCAGTGGGGAGCGTAAGCGGCAGACATCTGCAGGAGGCTAGTTGGCGGGCTTTTCGAGAGCGCGACACCTGCGCAGTGTCACTAAATTCGCAGTCACGATGGGGGAGTCATGCAGCAAATGGACCTTTTGGAAACCGAAGCAGCCAGGGCCCTGCTGGACCAGCTTCTCGCGGATTCACGGCTGTATCGAACAGGCAAAGACTACCGTGCGCTGCTCGATTTTGTGATCCGGCTGCGCAACTTCGCACCGTTCAACGCGATGCTTCTTCAAGTGCAAAAGCCTGGGCTGATGTACGCAGCATCACGGCTAGATTGGCTGGAGCGGTTCAACCGCACCGTGAAGGATGGAGCACGGCCACTATTGATCCTGTGGCCGTTTGGCCCTGTGGCACTGGTCTATGACGTGGCCGATACCCAGGGTGATCCTTTGCCAGACGGTGTTTCGGCATTTGCTGCCCACGGTGCAGTGGACGCCGCCACCTTGGCAGGCTACGCCTCAAGAATGGCTAAAAAACACATCGTATGGAATGAGATCGATGCGGGCGACGGCAAGGCGGGATCGATCAGGGTGGCTTTGCGAGCGACGAAGCCTGAGCTGCCCACCAGCTATCAGATGAACGTCAATCGCAACCATGGTGCCAACGTGCAGTTCGCCACGGTAGCGCACGAGCTGGGTCACCTATTTCTTGGGCATTTGGGGAAGGACAAGTACCTGAACATCCCGGAGCGCCCGCCACTCCAGCATTCGCAAAGGGAGCTGGAGGCAGAGTCTCTTTCGTACATCGTCTGCGCCCGAAACGGTGTGCTCAGTCAGTCAGAAAGCTATCTATCCACGCATGTCAAAAGTGACACGACCGTCGACCAGATTGACCTGTACCAGGTCATGCGAGCCGCAGGACAAGTGGAGACGCTGCTAGGGCTGACTGCACATACCAAATACGAACGGCCTCAAAACGCTGGACATTGAGGTGTCATGTTGCTCTCGGAACCTGCTAGCCGGTCAGATCCCAAAGACCATCGCAGGTCAGTTCGCATCCAAGTGACTCATCCATGCCACAACGAGACGGATTGGAAAATGATGGTACTTTTGACGGTACTTTTATAAATCAAAAACTAGAAACAAAGCATTCATGCGGGTTTCAAAGCACTATTGGAACTCCTCCGGGGGCCAGGCCTGAATCTGCTGCGCTTGCGGACACAATCCGAAGCCCCCCGTGCACCGTGCTTCCTTGCGCCTGCGGCAGCCATCTTTCCCGATGGTGCCAAGCCGGCCCACGCGCCATTTCCAGTGGGACTCAAGACACGTGACCTCTTCCTATGCGCGGGCTCGTTGCGCGAATTTATTGCGAATAATTCGCGTTTGCCTTATCATCTAACCACTCCAACCTCCAGAGATGTAACCCATGTCGAAGACTGTCAAAGCCCTGCTCACCGCCTGCGCCCTGGCCGCTGCAGCGGGAACCGCCATCGCCCAGGAACCGGTGGTCAACCTCTACTCGGCCCGCCACTATTCCACCGATGAAGCCCTGTACACCGGTTTCACCAAGGCCACGGGCATCAAGATCAACCGGGTGGATGCGGACGATGCGGGCATTCTGGCGCGGCTGAAGGCCGAAGGCACGGCCTCCCCCGCCGACGTGATCCTGCTGGTGGATGCCGCACGGCTCCACCGGGGCGAGACAGATGGTCTGTTCCAGCCCATCCGCTCCAAGGTGCTGGAAGATGCCATCCCTGCCAATCTGCGCAGCCAGCCAGCAGCGGACGGCGGCATTTCCTGGTTTGGGCTCTCCACCCGCGCACGGCTGATCGTGTTCAACAAGGCCAAGGTGCAGAAAAGCGATGTGGACACCTATGAAGAACTCGCCGATCCCAAGAACAAGGGCAAGCTGTGCATTCGTTCGGGATCGCATCCCTACAACCTGAGCCTGTTCGGCTCCGTGACCGAGCACCTTGGCGAACAGAAGGCCGAGGCCTGGCTCAAGGGCATGGTGGCCAACCTCGCACGTGCACCCAAGGGCGGCGACACCGACCAGATCAAGGCCGTTGCGGCGGGCGAATGCGACATCGCCGTCACCAACAGCTATTACCTGGCGCGCCTGATGCGCTCCAGCAAGCCCGAAGATGTGGCCGTGGCCAACAAGGTGGGCGTGGTGTTTCCCAACCAGCAGTCCTGGGGCACCCACATGAACATCGCCGGTGGCGCCGTTGCCCGCCATGCCAAGAACCAGGCCAACGCCGTCAAGTTTCTTGAATACCTGGCCAGCCCTGAAGCACAAAATTATTTTGCCAATGGCAACAATGAATGGCCCGCAGCCAAGGGGCTGAACATCGACAATCCTGCGCTCAAGGCCATGGCGCAGGGCCAGCCCTTCAAGAGCGAAACCATTCCGATCAGCGCAGTGGGCGCCAACGTCACCAAGGTGCAGCAGATGCTGGACCGGGTGGGTTTTCCGTAAATTCACGCTTTGATCACCCCCTGCCAAGGGGGTTGTCTGAACCTGCCCGGCACTGTCCGGGTATTTTTTTGCCCGTCAGTGCCGCAATCCATGGGTGATAATTGACGTGAACGTCAACGTCACTTACTGGAGACAAAACATGGAAATCAAAGGCAAGGTATTCATCGTGACCGGCGGCGCGTCGGGCCTGGGCGAAGGCACGGCACGCATGCTGGCGGCGCAAGGCGGCAAGGTCGTCATTGCCGACATGCAAGCGGAAAAAGGTGAAACCGTGGCCCAAGAAATCGGCGGCGCCTTCGTGAAATGCGACGTCAGCAGCGAAACCGATGGCCAGGCCGTGGTGGCCAAAGCCGTTTCGCTGGGCAAGCTGATGGGTTTGGTGAACTGCGCAGGCATCGCGCCCGCGGAAAAGACCGTCGGCAAGAACGGCGCCCATGCCTTGGCTGTTTTCAGCAAGACCATCACCGTCAACCTGATTGGCAGCTTCAACATGATCCGCCTGGCCGCAGAGGCCATGTGCAGGAATGAACCCGAAGCCACCGGCGAGCGCGGCGTGATGATTTCCACCGCCAGCGTGGCGGCCTATGACGGCCAGATCGGCCAGGCAGCATATTCGGCGTCCAAGGGCGGTGTGGTGGGCATGACCCTGCCCATCGCCCGCGACCTGGCCCGCAACGGCATCCGCAACATGACCATTGCCCCCGGCATCTTTGGCACCCCCATGCTGTTTGGCATGCCACAGGAAGTGCAGGACGCGCTCGCGGCCGGCGTGCCTTTCCCCAGCCGCCTGGGCACACCGCAGGACTATGCCAAGCTGGTGCAGCACATCATTGAAAACGACATGCTCAATGGCGAGGTGATTCGCTTGGACGGGGCCATCCGCCTGGCGCCTCGCTGAAGAAAAAATCCCGCAAGCAAAACTAGCGGGCTTTTTCTTGCAAGAAAGCACAAAAAAACCGCTGCGGCCTTGCGACTGCAGCGGTCTCTTATCTGGCGGAGTGGACGGGACTCGAACCCGCGACCCCCGGCGTGACAGGCCGGTATTCTAACCAACTGAACTACCACTCCTGGCAGGCAGCTTTTCGCTTGCGTTCTTCACACAAGCCAAGCGCTACAACTTGGCGACCCCACGGGGATTCGAACCCCGGTACTCACCGTGAAAGGGTGATGTCCTAGGCCTCTAGACGATGGGGTCAAAACCTTGGAACTAACCGATAACAACAACCGACAAATTTTGGTGGAGGTAAACGGGATCGAACCGATGACCTCTTGCATGCCATGCAAGCGCTCTCCCAGCTGAGCTATACCCCCAAACCTCTCTGGTTTTCACCAAAGAAAAACCCTTGCACAGCAAAGACCTGCAAGGGCTTTTGACTGGCGGAGTGGACGGGACTCGAACCCGCGACCCCCGGCGTGACAGGCCGGTATTCTAACCAACTGAACTACCACTC
>NZ_JBXAGC010000015.1:0-9867 GCF_058793725.1 Acidovorax sp. GW835-FHT14B10 | reverse complement strand
TTGGTGGAGGTAAACGGGATCGAACCGATGACCTCTTGCATGCCATGCAAGCGCTCTCCCAGCTGAGCTATACCCCCACTTTGATGGCATCGATCACACTGCAACCGTTGTCATCATCTGAGCCTTGAATTATAGACAGATTTTTAGCGGTTTCGCAAACGCGCTACAACTTTTTCACGTCCGACCAGTTCCAGCACGGCATCGACCGAAGGAGTGTGGGCCGTGCCCACGGCCAGAACCCGCACCGGCATGGCCAGCTGGGGCATCTTGAGTCCGTGTGCCGCCAGCACCTGCTTGAACGCCGCGCTGATGGATGCCTTGTCCCATGCGCAAGCGGACAACGCATCGGCCAGCGCATTCAGGGCAGGGGCAATGGCATCGGTCACATGCTGGGTGCGCTCTGCCTCCACGGGCAACACGGCACCATAGAACACAAAAGCCCAGTCTGCAAGGGCCACCGTGGTATCGCAGCGGTCCTTGAACAGCGCGCAGATGCGGGGCAGTCGCCCATCGGCCAGATCGGCGGCGGCAATACCGCGCTTTTCCAGCTGGGGGGCCACCAGGGCCGCCAGTGCGTCATCGGCCATGGCTTTCAGGTGCTGTGCATTCACCCAGCGCAGCTTGGCTTCATCAAACTGCGCGGCGCTGCGCCCCAGATGGTCGAGATTGAACCACTGCAGGAACTGCTCGCGGCTGAAGATCTCGTCATCGCCATGGCTCCATCCCAGGCGTGCCAGGTAATTGACCATGGCATCGGGCAGGTAGCCCTCGTCGCGGTATTGCGTGACGGGCTTGGCGCCGTTGCGCTTGCTCATCTTCTCGCCCTGCTCATTGAGCACGGTGGGCAGGTGGGCATAGACCGGCGGTTCCTTGCCCAGGGCGCGGAAGATGTTGATCTGGCGCGGCGTGTTGTTCACATGGTCGTCACCCCGGATCACATGGGTGATGGCCATGTCGATGTCGTCCACCACCACGCAGAAGTTGTAGGTGGGCGTGCCATCCGGGCGAGCAATCACCAGATCGTCCAGTTCGTCGTTGCGGATCTCGATGCGGCCCTTGACCTTGTCTTCCCAAGCCACCACGCCGCCTTGCGGGTTCTTGAAGCGCAAAACGGGCTGCACGCCTTCCGGCACGGGCGGCAGGTTTTTGCCCGCCTCCGGACGCCAGGTACCGTCATAGCGGGGTTTTTCCTTGGCGGCCATCTGCTTTTCGCGCAAGGCATCGAGCTCGGCCACGCTCATGTAGCAAGGGTACACATGGCCGGTGGCCTGCAGCTGGGCCAGCACTTCCTTGTAGCGGTCCATGCGTTGCATCTGGTAGAACGGACCTTCATCGTGGTCCAGCCCCAGCCAGGCCATGCCTTCAATGATCACATCCACCGCAGCCTGGCTGGAACGCTCCAGGTCCGTGTCTTCGATGCGCAGGATGAAATCGCCGCCCGTGGCGCGGGCAAATGCCCAGGGGTAGAGCGCCGAGCGGATGTTGCCCAGGTGAATGAAGCCGGTAGGCGATGGTGCGAAACGGGTGCGCACATGCACGGGAGAATTCTGTTCAGTCATTGCATTCAGGCCGGCCGCATCGGGCCGGCATCGTTGTCTTGGTCGGCAAGAGGGGCAGAAGCCGGCCGCCCACGGGCCCGCCCCTGCGGCATCACGCTCAGGCGAGCTGCGCGTTGGGCAGTGCCAGGCGGGAAGTGTCTTCTTCCCCCTCTTCCACGCCCACGCGGCCTTCGTTGAGGCGCGCGATATCGTCGGCGGTGATGTCACCGGTGACATACACACCGTCGAAACAGGAGGCATCAAACTCGGTGATGGCGGGGTTCAGGGCGCCAACGGCCCGTTTCATGCCTTCCACATCCTGGTAAATCAGCGCATCGCAGCCAATGGCCTGGCGCACCTCTTCCACCGTGCGGTCATGGGCGACCAGCTCGCTGCTGGTGGGCATGTCAATACCGTACACATTGGGGTAGCGCACCGGCGGCGCAGCGCTGGCCAGGTACACCTTGCGGGCACCGGCGTCGCGTGCCATCTGCACGATTTCGCGCGAGGTCGTGCCGCGCACGATGGAGTCGTCCACCAGCAGCACGTTGCGGCCCTTGAATTCGCTGCCGATCACATTGAGCTTCTGGCGCACGGACTTCTTGCGCACGCCCTGCCCCGGCATGATGAAGGTGCGACCCACGTAGCGGTTCTTGACGAAACCCTCGCGGTACGGAATGCCCAGCAGATGCGCCAGCTGGGTTGCGCTGGGGCGGCTCGACTCGGGGATGGGGATGATCACATCGATCTCGTTCGGCGGCACGGTGGAGACCACCCGCTTGGCGAGCGTCTCGCCAAGATTGAGCCGCGCCTGGTAGACCGAAATGCCATCGAGCACCGAATCAGGCCTTGCCAGATAGACAAACTCGAAGATGCAGGGGTTCAGCTGTGGATTTTCGGCGCACTGGCGCGCATGCACCTGGCCATCGAGCGTGATGAAGATGGCTTCGCCCGGGTCGATGTTGCGTTCGAAGACATGCGACGTTCCCTCCAGTGCCACCGACTCGCTGCCCACCATCACGGTGCCATCCTGGCTGCGCCCCATGGCCAGGGGGCGGATACCGTGGGGATCGCGGAAAGCCAGCAAACCATGGCCGGCAATCAGGGCAATGACGGCATACGAGCCCTTGATGCGCTTGTGCACCGCACGCACTGCCGTAAAAACATCCTCGGGCTGCAGCGGCACACCGCGGGTGGCGCGCTCAAGCTCGTGGGCAAACACGTTGAGCAGCACTTCCGAGTCACTGTCGGTGTTGGTATGCCGGTGATCGGTCTGGAAGAGCTCGGTGCGCAGGGACAGCGCATTGGTCAGGTTGCCGTTGTGCACCAGCACGATGCCAAACGGCGCGTTCACATAAAACGGCTGCGCCTCTTCTTCACTGAAGGCATTGCCCGCCGTGGGGTAGCGCACCTGGCCCAGCCCCACATTGCCCGGCAAGGCCCGCATGTTGCGCGTGCGAAACACATCGCGCACCATGCCCTTGGCCTTGTGCATGAAGAATTTGCGGCCCTGCTGGGTCACGATGCCCGCAGCATCCTGGCCCCGGTGCTGCAGCAGCAGCAAGGCGTCATAGATCAGCTGGTTGACGGGCGCTGTGCTGACGACGCCGACGATTCCACACATAGTTCGATTCCATCCATTTGCGGGAAAAGCCCCGCGCCAATTTTCTCGGCAGCAGCTGGTGGCCGCTACCCTGTCAGGAAGGCAGATGCCTTCCGAATTCTTCGGGCAATGCGGGTTTCAGGCTCTTGAGCAAGCCACCCAGCACCGGTGCGCTGTGCGACTCCTGCCACCAGGCCGCCTCCTGCAGGGGCGTCAAGCCCACCACCACCGTCACCACGAGCAGCAGGACGAGGCCCCGCACCACGCCAAACATGGCCCCCAGCGTTCTGTCCGCGGGACGCAACCCCATGGCTTCCACCAGTTTCTTGGCCAGCCAGGCCAGAAAGCCGCAGGCAAACACCGCACCGACAAAGACCACGATGAAGCCCGCCGCATAGCGCAGTGCTCCATCGGAATCGCCCAGAGGCAGCACCGACGCCATGTCGGAGGCAAACCACTGGGCGACAAAAAATGACGCCACCCAGCCGGCCACGGACAACACCTCGAAGACCAAACCCCGCCAGGCGCCGATCACCATCGAGGCCAGCAAAATTGCCGCAAAAATCCAGTCCAGCGATGCCATGGTGTGCAATGGCGCAGCCCACCGCGGCTACAGCGTCAGAACCGAGGCGGTCAACCCCAGTTCCTTGATGCGGCTGGCGGCCTTGTCGGCCTCGGCCCGGCTGGCCAGCGGCCCCACGCGCACGCGCACGCGCCTGCCATCCTTGGTATCCACCACCTGGGTATAGGTTTTGAGCCCGGCCCGCTCCAGCTTAGAGCGCGCCTCGCGGGCCTTGTCGGCATCGGCAAAAGCGCCCACCTGAACGATGAACCGGCCGTCCTCAGCCTGTGCGCTGGGTGCGGGCTGTGTCGTGCGCCCTTCCAGCAAGGCCCGTGCCCGCACCGACTCATCGGCCGCTGCCGGCTTGTGCTCGGGGGCTGGTGGCTTGGGATCGGGCTTGGGTTTGGGCTCCGGCTTTGGTTCGGGCGCTACCGCAGGCTTTGGCCTGGCCTCGGGTTTGGCAACGGCCTTTGCCGCCGCAGGCTCCTCCGATGCCGGTTTGACAGCGCGGCTGCTGGCCACCAGTTCCTCGCCATCGCTCAGGCCCGCACCAGCAGCGCTGCGCTCCGGCGGCGATGGCACGGCCGGCGCGGCTGCGGACCGCGCTGCAGGCGCATCGGATTTGGCGGCGGGCACCACCAGCGGCGCCACCTTGTTGCGGTCGGGGATTTCAATCGGAATGTCCACCGCAATGGGGCGCGGCTGCGTGTCAAACAGCAGGGGAAATCCCACGACGCCAAGCAAAACCAGCACCGCAGCGCCAATCAGACGATGCCGCGCGCGCCGGCGCATGACTTCGATGCTTTCGCCCTGGGCCGAACGGGAGCGCTTGGCCGGCTTGTCAGCCTGCTCACTCTGACCGGGCCAACGAAACTTGAAAAATGCCATGGAGTAGGGACTCGTGCGGAGCTTAAGCGTCCAGATGTTTGGCATGCAGGCGGGGGATGCCATCGATCAGCACACCACCCACCGTGTAAAACGAGCCAAAGACCACGATTCTATCAGCGGGGTCTGCCGCGGCCACCGCCGCCTGCAGGGCCTGCTGGGGATCGGCGTGGACGCTGGTGCCCACCTGCCGTCGCCCGCCGGACACCATCTGCAGCGCATTCCATTTCTGCTGCAGGACAGCGCCGGTTTCGGCGCGTGGCGTGGGCAGATCGGTGAAATACCAGTGGTCCACCAGTGGCCCCACCTTGGCCAGCATGGGGGCAAGGTCCTTGTCAGCCATGGCACCAAACACAGCGTGCGTGACCGGGAAATAGCCCATGGCATCCAGGTTGGCCGTGAGCGCCGCCACCGAATGCGGGTTGTGGGCCACATCCAGCACCAGGGTGGGCTGGCCCGGCACGATCTGGAAACGGCCGGGCAGCTCGACCAGCGCCAGCCCGTTGCGCACGGCCTGCGCCGTCACGGGCAGGCGTGTGCGCAGCGCTTCGAATACCGCCAGCACGCCCGAAGCGTTGACCAGCTGGTTGGCCCCGCGCAGCGCCGGATAGGCCAGCCCCGCATAACGGCGCCCGCGCCCGGCCCAGCTCCATTGCTGCTTGTCGCCCGAAAAATTGAAATCATGGCCAAACCGCCAGAGGTCGGCGCCGATTTCGCGCGCATGGTCGATCACGCTCTGCGGCGCCATGGGGTCGCTCACCACCACCGGGCGGCCCGTGCGCATGATGCCGGCCTTTTCCCGGCCGATGCTCTCGCGGTCGGGGCCCAGGTATTCGGTGTGGTCGATGTCGATGCTGGTGATGATGGCGCAGTCGGCATCGATCACGTTGGTGGCGTCCAGCCGGCCGCCCAGCCCCACCTCCAGAATGGCGACATCCAGCAGCGAGTGGCTCAGCAGCCGCAGGATGGCCAGGGTGGTGAACTCAAAATAGGTCAGCGAAACATCGTTGCCGTTTTGGGTTCTTGCGCTTTCCACGGCTTCGAAGTGCGCTATCAGATCAGAAGCATTCACGGCCTCGCCATGCACCCGGCAGCGTTCTTCGAAATGCACCAGGTGCGGCGAGGTGTACACCCCGGTGCGAAAACCGGCCTGCTGGGCCACGGCCTCCAGCATGGCGCAGGTGGAGCCCTTGCCATTGGTGCCGGCCACGGTGATCACCGGGCAGTCAAAACGCAGATTCATGCGGGTGGCCACTTCACGGACCCGCTCCAGGCCCATGTCGATGTTCTGAGGGTGCAGGCGCTCGCAATGGCTGAGCCAGCCTTCCAGGGTGTGGATTTTGGTGTGCATACACCGCGAATTGTCGCCGAGGGCGCAGCTTGGGATGACCTGCATGACCCTCGCGCGTCGGTGGTAGTGCGGATCGGGATGGGCCACAAGGCGTCTTTTCTTGCCAATAGCTCGGCTATTGGCAAGAAAAGCAACGCAGTGGACCGCCCGAGGCCGCGCTATCACAGACCGCAGGGAGTTATGCAGGTCATCCCTTGGCATGATGGCGGCCATGAAGACACCTCACATCACTCTGTACGGCATCCCCAACTGCGACACGGTCAAGAAGGCGCGCGCCTGGTTCACCGGGCAGGGGCTGGAATACAGCTTCCACGATTTCAAGAAACAAGGCGTTCCGGCGGCACGCCTGTCCGACTGGCTGGCCGCCGTGGGCTGGCAAAAGCTGGTGAACCGGCAGGGAACCACCTGGCGCAAGCTGGACCCTGGCGCCCAGGCAGCCGTGCACGACGATGCCAGCGCCAGCCAGCTGGTGCTGGCGCAGCCCAGCGCCATCAAGCGCCCGGTGGTGGAGTGGCGCCAGGGCGGGCACACCACCGTCACGGTCGGCTTTGATGCAGGGCGGTGGCAGGAATTGCTGGCAGAACCGTCCGGGGACTGAACCGTCGAACCACCGCACGGATCTTTACGCAGATTTACGCGGCCCGGCCGCCGGATGGACGCGGTCTGCCGCAACTTTTTCCCGGTCTGGTGCGTTATGTATCGAACTGTCAGGAGCTTCGTCATGCAAAAGATTGCCGTATTTTCCATCCTGGTCGCCGTGGCCACCGCTGCGGCGGCACAGGAACAAGGCCGCGTGCTGTCGGCCACCCCCGTGGTGCAACAGGTGGGTGCTCCGCGGCAGGTGTGCGGCAACGAAACCGTGTACAGCGGCTCGCGCAACTCGGGCGCGGGCGCCCTGCTGGGCGCGATTGCCGGTGGTGCGGCCGGCAATGCCGTGGGCCACGGCGGCGGGCGCGCGGCAGCCACCGCCCTGGGGATCGTCGGCGGCGCCATGCTGGGCAACCAGGTCGAAGGCAGCGGCCAGCCCCAGTACCAGAACGTGCAGCGCTGCACCACCGAAACGTATTACGAGAACCGCACCGTGGGCTATGACGTGGTGTATGAATATGCCGGGCGCCAGTACAGCACCCGCACCCAGACCGATCCGGGGGGCTGGATCCCCATCAGTGTCCAGCCGTTGACGGGCAACCAGGGACAGATCTACTCCACCCAGCCCGATCCCTACGGGCCGCAGGGCGTGTATGCGCAGCCGGGCATGGTCACATCCACCTACCAGGTCCAACCCAGCTACCCGGCCCCGCCCACCTATGTGAATCCACCCGTGACGGTGATCGAGTACGGCTATGGCCGCCCCTACTACCCGTCCCACCGCAACCCCTACTGGCGCTGAACCGCATCGCGCCCTGCGGCAACAGAGCCCCTGCACGGGGCTCTTTTTTTTGCCCGGCCCGCCCTGCGCAAGGCAGGCATCTCGTCCATGCCCGCCCCTGTCCTAAAATCCCGGGTTTCCTTCCTTCTACCCGCGCATCCAATGACCACCGAAAAAATCGACGGCGTGTCCGTCACGACCCAAGCCAGTGTGTATTTCGACGGCAAGTGCGTGAGCCATGGCATCACGTTCCCCGACGGCACGAAGAAGTCAGTGGGCGTGATCCTGCCCGCCACGCTGACCTTCAACACCGGCGCGCCCGAGATCATGGAAGGCGTGGGCGGCTCCTGCGAATACAGGCTCGACGGTACGGACACCTGGGTGAAGTCGGGCGCGGGCGAACGATTCAGCGTGCCCGGCAACTCGAAGTTCGACATCCGCGTGACCGAGGCCTACCACTACATCTGCCACTTCGGTTGATATTGATTCGGTACCTTTTTGGCCTCTGGCGCTTATTTAATAAGCGTTACAAGCTATCATTTTTGAGAGATATTCCATGGCAACCATCCTCCAGAACCTGCCCCTCGGCCAGAAGGTCGGCATCGCCTTCTCCGGCGGTCTCGACACCAGCGCGGCCCTGCGCTGGATGAAGAACAAGGGCGCCCTGCCCTACGCCTACACGGCCAACCTGGGCCAGCCCGACGAGCCCGATTACGACGCCATTCCGCGCAAGGCCATGGAATACGGCGCCGAGGCCGCACGCCTGATCGACTGCCGCACGCAACTGGCCCACGAAGGCATTGCCGCGCTGCAGGCCGGCGCCTTCCACATCAGCACCGCGGGCGTGACCTACTTCAACACCACGCCGCTGGGCCGCGCCGTCACCGGCACCATGCTGGTGTCGGCCATGAAGGAGGACGATGTCCACATCTGGGGCGACGGCTCCACCTTCAAGGGCAACGACATCGAGCGCTTTTACCGCTACGGCCTGCTCACCAACCCCTCGCTGCGCATCTACAAGCCCTGGCTGGACCAGCAGTTCATCGACGAACTGGGCGGCCGCGCCGAGATGTCGGCCTTCATGACCAAGGAAGGTTTCGGCTATAAGATGAGCGCCGAGAAGGCCTACAGCACCGACAGCAACATGCTGGGCGCCACGCACGAGGCCAAGGACCTGGAGTTCCTGAACAGCGGCATCAAGATCGTGAACCCCATCATGGGCGTGGCGTTCTGGAAGGACGATGTCGTGGTGAAGGCCGAGGAAGTGTCGGTCACCTTCCACGAAGGCCAGCCCGTGGCCCTGAACGGCAAGGAATACACCGACCCGGTCGAGCTGATCCTCGAAGCCAACCGCATCGGCGGCCGCCACGGCCTTGGCATGAGCGACCAGATCGAAAACCGCATCATCGAGGCCAAGAGCCGCGGCATCTACGAAGCGCCCGGCCTGGCGCTGCTGCACATCGCCTACGAGCGCCTGGTGACCGGCATCCACAACGAAGACACCATCGAGCAGTACCGCATGAACGGCCTGAAACTCGGCCGCCTGCTCTACCAGGGCCGCTGGTTCGACCCCCAGGCCATCATGCTGCGCGAGACCGCCCAGCGTTGGGTGGCGCGCGCCATCACCGGCACCGTCACGCTGGAGCTGCGCCGCGGCAACGACTATTCGCTGCTCAACACCGAGAGTCCCAACCTCACCTACGCACCCGAGCGCCTGTCGATGGAAAAGGTGGAAGACGCGCCGTTCTCGCCGCTCGACCGCATCGGTCAGCTGACCATGCGCAACCTCGACATCGTGGACACGCGCGCCAAGCTCATGACCTACGCCCAATCGGGCCTGCTGACGCTGGGCCAGGGTTCACCGCTGCCTCAGCTGAGCGACGAAAGCCCTCAAAAATAAAAACTGGCTTTGACGCTTGCCGCATCAACGCAGGCAGCTATAAAAAACAGGGTAACCGCCCCGCCATCAGGCCGGGCGGTTTTTCATGGGCGCGCACAGCAACCGTTGCATCCCCACCAAGGAACCTCCCGTCCCGCCAGGCACTCTAATGCATTGCCGCCGGACTGATTTGCGGCGGCAGGAGGAACAGCCATGAAGCAAGTGAAACACTGGCAAGACCCTGCCAATGCGTTGATAGGTGCCTGGTTTGCGCTTTCGCCTTGGGTGCTGCGCTATCAGGATCAGTTGACGCCTACTGCCAACGGCGTGGTCGTCGGCCTGCTGCTGATCGCCGCCGCGCTGGGCGCAACGCTTGTGCCGCGGGCTTGGGAGGAGTGGACCGAGGGCGTGCTGGGACTGTGGATGATCGCTTCGCCTTGGGTGCTGGGCTTTGGAACGCTCATGGACGCGACACGCAATGCCACCTTCTCCGGCATCGTTGTGCTCGGATTTTCCCTGTGGGTGCTGACGACCGACAAGGACTATATCGCCTGGTGGCATAACCGCACGGCGCACTGAAATGCGCACCATGAAAAACCGCTCTCGGGCCAATGCCAGTCAGTTAAGACGGCAGCTTGCCCCGGGCAGGTAAAAAGGGAGCATGTTCTTCATGCTCCCTT